>CAMAHD010000073.1 GCA_945834405.1 uncultured Prevotella sp.
GGTTCAAGCCGTAGTTGCTGGCGTAAGCCACTGGGTCAAGTCCGTCGTTCAGTGCGGCCTGAGCCATGGCCGTTGCATACTCGGAGGTGTTGCAGAGCTCCATCGTAGATTGCGACGTATAGAACTGGGCGGTGAGGTTGGCTGAGAAGTCTATCTTCACCTTCTCGCCCTTCTTTCCCTTACGCGTGGTGATGATGATGACACCATTTGCAGCACGCGAGCCATAGATAGATGCCGAGGCGGCATCCTTCAGCACCTGCATGCTCTCGATATCGTTCATGTTGAGAGAGTTGAGCGATGCCGTAGTTGGTACTCCGTCGATTACGAACAATGGGTCTTGTGAGGAGTTGAACGAACCGATACCACGGATGCGCACCGTACCAGAGCCAGAAGGCGAGCCGTCGGTAGTAACCGTCATACCAGCTACCTTACCCTGAAGGGCTCGCATAGGGTCACTGTCTGACGATGTCTTCAGGTCTTTTGTCTGCACAACGGCAACAGAACCAGTGAGGTCGGCCTTACGCTGTGTGGTATAACCCGTCACCACCACTTCCTGCAGACTCATGTTGTCTTCCTGGATGGCGATTTTCATCTGGGGTGCCGCGGTAAGCTCCTGTGTCAGATAGCCGATGTAGCTTACAACAATCTTCGCACCACTCTGGGTGGTCAACTTGAAGTTTCCTTCGAAGTCGGTAACCGTACCGTTTGACGTTCCTTTCTCCATGATTGTAGCACCGATGATGGCTTCACCTTGTTGGTCGACCACCGTTCCGCTTACTTCAATCTTTTGCGCGAAAACAATGCTACACATCATTGTCAAAAGTGCGCAAGCGGTTAGTCTTTTTAAATTTTTCATTAGGATTCGTTTTTAGTTATTACTTAAAAAAATCTGCCGCAAAATTAGCGCGGAACTATCGATAAAACCTAAAAAAATCGTTCATCATCTGCAATTTATGTTTCTTTGTATCATATTTTACAGACTTTGAACGTTTTTTCTTAGTGTTAACCCTTACGCACAGCAGAAGGTTTATCTTAACTCATCATCTTAACTCCTGAAAACCTCACAACTTGAAACCTCTAACCATTCCTCACTTCTCCCGGAGTCTTTCCAAACTCCTCCTTAAAACATTTGGCGAAATAGGAGGGTGCCGTGAAGCCAACATCGTATGCAATCTCGGATATAGAGTGGTCTGTTGTTTCCAGCATCTGCTTGCCTCTGGCGAGACGGGCTTTGCGCAAGAGTTCAACAGGAGTGACACCTGTGAGAGCTTTGACTTTGCGATATAGCTGGACTCTGCTCATGCCCATTTCTTCTCCGATGCGCTCGACGTTGAAGTCGGCATCCTGAAGATGTTGCTGCAAGATGTTGCGGAACCGGTCAAGGAAGGTGTCAGAAACAACCATGAGGCTTTCATTCGTTACTGAAGGTGCTGCCGCAAGGGGAGCTACGACTTCGTTGGCAACTTCTTCATGAACTATCAGCTTGACAATATACAGTCGATAAACGACGATGACCAACGTGATGATAATGACGAGAACAATGATACAGCCTACGATAATCTTTTGCTGCAGGTTTACCTGTGTGAAATATTCGTCCAGCTTTCCATGTAAAATCTCCAAGTTGTTGCTGACTCGTTGCTGTTCATGATACTGCAAAAGCAACAGCTCGGCATTTGACTTGTCGACAACAGCAGAGTGGAGAACATTATGCTTTTCGTAAGGTTCTCCATGCAGAATCTTCATCGCGAGTTGCATGAGTTCCAGTCCTTGGGTCGGGTATGCATAAGTGGCTTCAAGAATGCCTTTTTTCACCAATTCTATACCCCCATTGGATGTGGGAAGGGCATCCACACCATAATATTTAATGTCTTTCAGACCATTGGCAAGAGCAACTGCGCGGGCACCCAGCGCAAGACGGTCGTTGTGTCCGAACACACAGTCTATGTCCATTGTTTCCTTTAGGATTTGCTGCATGGCTTTTCTGCCGCTTTTCTCTGTCCAGTCGCCCAGTTCGGATGAGATGACATGAATCCCTGGGTATTGGGAGATGGCTGCTGAGAATCCACGATGACGTTCAATGGCAGGCGAAGAACCTTTCAGACCTGTTATTTCTACCAGATTGCCTTTACCCTGCATCTGTTTGCCTATCAGTTGCCCCATGGTGTAGCCCACTTCATAATTATCTGCCCCCATATAGGCAGTATATTGATCACTGTTGGTCTTTCGGTCAAAGTAAATAACAGGAATGCCACTCTGATACGCCTTGTCAATGACAGGTGCCAGACTGCCAGCGGAATTAGGTGAAACAATCAGCAAGTCAACCTTTTGACGAATGAATTGCTCGATTTGTTCTATCTGTTTCTGGTCATCATCGTTGGCTGATGCAAAATGTAGTTGCACCTGATTATTGACGTATGCGCCAATAATCAGTTCCTTGTTTTGTTTGTCGCGCCAAATATCTTCTGAACATTGGGACACACCGATATGTTTCTTCTGTTCATTTTCTGAACAGGATAACAACAGGCTGATAAGTAGAAAGAGCAGAACGTTTTTTTTCATAGATTTGCAGTCAATCAAAGTGTATCATGCTGCAAAGATATAAAAAAATGACAAACTATCGATAATACTCTTCTATTTTTCGTCATTGTTTTTTAAAAAAACGTCCGCTTGTCGCTTGAATCTTCTGGTAAAGTACAGATGGAATGGTTGCTTAGCTTATCCGAAGATTTTTCTCCATATCCAGAGGACGACGATTGAGCCGATGACACAGAAAATGAAGTTCTTGGCATAGCCGCTTTCTGTCAGCTGGACATCAAACAGGGTGCCGATGAACGTGCCCATATAACTGCCTGCAACACCGACGATGATATTCATGCAACATCCTTTGCCTTCGCCACTCATGATGCGGTTTGCAATGTAACCAACAAGCAAACCCGTCAGGATGGGCCATGCGGTGAATAAAGCTAATTTGTCAAACATATTTGATGGTGGTATTAAAGTTTCACAAGTGTTCAACCTTAGGAACGTCTAATCAACCTTAGGAACGTCTAAAAAAGGGAAGAGCGGCCTCTTTCGAGAACCGCCCTAATGAAAGGAGGAGTGGTGCCACCAGGAATCGAACCGGGGACACAAGGATTTTCAGTCCTTTGCTCTACCAACTGAGCTATGGCACCTCTTTGTTTCCTTGTTTGCGGGTGCAAAGGTACACATAATATCTGAGAAAAAAGAAGGTAGGGCACTTTTTTTTGCGAACTTAACTTTTTTTTACAACTCCTCTTGTCTTCTTATCTGCCCAGCTATTGGTTCAGGAGAGGGGATTCCAACCTTGGGCTTTGAGCTCAAACTCCTGGTCGTCACGGGTTACGAGCACTCTGCCAAGACTTTCTTTGGTGATATGCCCGATGAGTTTGACATCATCGAGAGCCTCCACTTTGGCATGGTCGCCTATGGGGACAGTAAAGAGCAGTTCGTAGTCTTCGCCTCCGTTGAGGGCACAGGTGGTTACATTCATGTTCATCTCTTCTGCCATGACGGCTGTCTGATAGTCGATAGGAATGTTTTTTTCAAAGATACGGCAACCTACGTGACTCTGGGTGCAGATGTGGATGAGTTCGCTGGAGAGTCCGTCACTGATGTCCATCATCGAGGTAGGACGGATGCCGGCTTCGCGCAGCCGCTGTACGATGTCGCCTCGTGCCTCGGTCTTCAGCTGGCGTTGAAGGAGATATTCCTTGCCTGCAAAGTCAGGACTGAAATGTGTCAGTTCTTCCAGCATGCGCTTGTCGCCTTTCTTCTTGGCTTCGGTCACTTGCTGATAGTAGACTGTCTTTTCTCTTTCCAGCAATTGCAGTCCCATGTAGGCGGCACCAAGGTCGCCCGACACGCAGATAAGGTCGGTTTCGCGAGCTCCGTTTCTGTATACGATGTCTTCTTTCTGTGCCTCTCCGATGCAGGTAATGCTGATGGCAAGACCCGTATAGGAAGAGGTGGTGTCGCCGCCGACGACATCGACATTCCATTTGTTGCAGGCGGCGTAAAGTCCTTCATAGAAGCTGTCCATGTCCTCGATGCTGAACCTTTTGCTCAGAGCCAGACTGACCGTTATCTGCCGCGGCGTTCCGTTCATGGCAAACACATCGCTGATGTTGACCATGGCTGCCTTGTAACCCAGATTGCGCAGGTCGGTATAGGTCAGGTCAAAGTGGACACCCTCCATCAGGAGGTCGGTGGTGATGAGCACCTGACTGTCAGGATAATTCAGTACGGCACAGTCGTCGCCCACACCGTAAAGGGTTGACGTGTTCTGAGGTTTGATGCCTTTGGTGAGCCGGTCGATGAGACCGAACTCACCCAGTGTCGCTATATCTGTCATAAAGATTTTTCTTCTTTGTGATGATTCAGGGATGGTAAGTAATGTTCAAAGTTCAGCTTTCAGCTGCGTCTTATCATTTCGCGCATAATCTCCGTCATGATAGGCTGTGCGCGATTGGCAGCTTCCTGCACTTCCTCGTGGCTCACCTCTACAGGCTGGTCTTCCAGTCCCAGGTCGGTGATGATGCTGATGCCGAAGGTCTTGATTCCACAGTGGTGGGCAACGATGACTTCGGGAACCGTACTCATGCCTACGGCATCGCCGCCGAGACGATGGTACATCTTGTATTCAGCCGGTGTCTCGAAGGTGGGACCCTGCACGCCAATGTACACCCCATGAACCAGTCGGATAGCTTTCTCTGCGGCTATGCTGTCGGCAAGGCTGACGAGCTGTCGGTCATAGGTTTCGTGCATGTCGGGAAAACGGGGACCCGTAGGGAAGTTCTTTCCGCGCAGGGGATGTTCGGGGAAGAAGTTGATATGGTCGGTAATGACCATGAGGTCGCCGATGTGGAATTCGGGATTCATGCCACCGGAGGCATTGCTGACGAAGAGCGTCTCGATGCCCAGTTCGTACATGACACGTACGGGGAAGGTGACCTCTTTCATGGAATATCCCTCGTAGTAATGGAATCTGCCTTGCATCGCCATGATATCCTTGCCGCCGAGCTTTCCGAAAATCAGTTTGCCGCTGTGGCCTTCTACGGTGGAGATGGGGAAGTTGGGAATATCCTGATAGGAGAACTCGTAGGTGTCAGTTATTTCTGAAGCTAATTGTCCGAGACCTGTTCCCAGAATGATGGCTGTCTTTGGACTTGTGGTCATCCTTTGCTTTAACCAGGATGCTGTTTCTTGAATTTTTTCGTACATAACCGATAATATTATTGTTAAACATTTCTTGTTGGTTCAGCATGAACTCAACTCTGATGGGGAGCACAAAGAGATGGTGTCTTACCTCCTGGCTCAGTCCATCCTTTCCAAAGAGTCGTGCCGCGTCTTTCTCTGTCGTGATGATGAGTTTGGGCGAGGGCATTTCCTGAAAAGTCTCGTTGATGTGCTCGATGTCTGCAGCAGTGTAGTCGTGATGGTCGCTGTAGGTGAGCGGCGTGATGTGTGGCGTCAGTGGCGAGAGGTCGATCATCATCTGCTTAGGCGAGGCTATACCCGTGAGCAGCAGCACGTGTTCGTCTTTGCTGAGCGAGTGCAAGGGTCTGGACTCTCCGCAGTAGATAGGCTGCAGTTCCTGATAGACCAGTTTGGTGAAATACAGATGCTGGTAGGGGAAGAGGTCCATGGCCTTGGTGATGACTCTGTATTCCATGGGTTTCAGTTCGGGAGGACACTTGGTGACGATGACGATGTCGGCACGTTTCTTTCCGGAGAGAGGTTCGCGCAGGCGTCCAGCAGGCAGCAGCTTGTCATAGATAATCAAGCGGTGATAGTCTACGAGAAGGATATTGATGCCTGGTTTGACGTAGCGATGCTGGAAGGCATCGTCCAGCAGAATCACGTCCGTATCCTTTCCTTCGCCGTGGATGGCAGACGGGGTTTCTGTCAGTTGGGTGATGCCATGGCAGCGGTTCTTGTCTACGGCCACTATCACGTCTGGAAATTTGGTCTTCATCTGATACGGTTCGTCGCCGATGTCTGCCGCGGTACATCCCTTGGTGGCGATGGCAAAGCCCTTGGTCTTGCGTTTATATCCACGGCTGAGAACTGCTACGCGGAAGTTTTTGCGAAGCAGTTCAACGAGGTATTCAACATGCGGAGTCTTTCCAGTGCCGCCAACAGTGATATTTCCCACCGAGATGATGGGAATGTCGAAAGCCTTGCTTTTCAGTATGCCGATGTCGAAAAGCATGTTACGCAGCTTCACCCCCCAGCCGTAAATCCAGCTGAAGGGCAGCAGCCACTCGTTTATCTTGATGAAGTCACCTTCCATAAGGGGATAGCCTGTTTTTCTGATTTTCAATTATTCTACAACGATGCTGAAAGGAAGAGCCGCCTGCAGTCTGTTGCGCTTGGAAGCTGTTCTCAGCATGACCCAATCGTGATAGTGACTGCCCCAGAGTTCGCGCATGGCAGATTCGAGATAGTTGTTGTTGTCCGACAATTGTTTCATCAGTCTGTCCGTCCAGTTTTCCAATTCGGGATAAGCCTGAGGATGATAGTCGTCCAGCTTGGCGAGTTCGGCAGCCTTCTTCACCGCATCGTCCAGCGACCCCAGCTGGTCTACCAGTCCCAGCTTGACGGCATCTTTGCCCAACCAGACACGTCCCTGTGCTATTTCATGCACACGTTCCTTGGTGAGTTGGCGTCCCTGTGCCACCATTGAGATGAATCTGTCGTAGCCCCAGTCAACGGAGTTCTGCAAGAACTTCAGTTCCTGTTCGTTGTTCTTGGCTGTAACGAGCCTTTCCACGGCATTGGTATATTTGCTGGTGCTGACCTCGTCGTAGGTGATGCCCAGTTTGTCGGTCATGAGCGAGCTGATGTTGGGAATCATTCCGAAGATGCCGATACTGCCGGTGATGGTGGCTGGCTCAGCAATGATGTGAGACGCTCCGCAGCTGATCATGTATCCGCCGGAAGCTGCTGCTCCGCCCATGGAAACGACCACGGGTTTCTTCTTCTTCAGCAGTTCAACGGCATGGTGAATCTGTTCAGAAGCCACGGCACTGCCACCGCCGGAGTTGACGCGTATAACGACGGCCTTCACGTCATCGTCGTCAGCCAGTTCGCGCAGGTCGGCAGCCATGGTCTTGCCTACGATGCCTGTCTCGCCAGTCAGATTGCTCAGGTCCATGTCGTTGATGTCGCCAATGGCGTAGTAGACAGCCACCTCGTCACCTTTGTCCTTCTTCTTGGGCTGTTCTGCCAGCGCCATGTTTCTGGCACTGATTTGCATGATGTCGTCATCCTTGTCCAGTCCGAGTCTCTTCTGCACTTCAGCCTTGACTTCTTCGGGATAGAGCAGTCCGTCGATGAGCTTCATCTGCAGATAATCCTTCTGCTGTGCAAACATCAGGATGCTGTCGTTGGCATATTGTTTCAGTCGTGCTGCCTCGATGTGGCGGCTTTGTGCGATGTCGTCGGTCATGATGTTCCAGATGCCGTTCATATAAGCCAGTCGCTGTTCGCGGTCTTCGTCGCTCATGTTTGTGCGCGTGTTGCTTTCAACGAAACTCTTGTATTTGCCCACTTTGACCGTCTGATATTTCACGCCAATCTTATCGTACAGACCTTTCAGATAGGTGGTCTGTCTGCCCAATCCCTTGAACTCAATCTGTCCCGTGGTATTGAGATACAGTTTGTCGGCAGCGCTGGCTACATAGTACGCGCCCTGGGTGACGACGTCGCCATAGGCAACAATCCATTTGCCGCTTTTCTTAAAGTCATTGAGGGCTCGACGCAGGGCAATCATCGTGGCAGGCGAGTCGAAACTGACAGGTCCAAGCTCGACATACATACCCTTCACCTGACTGTTGTCTTTCGCCTTGCTGATGGCTTCGGTCAGCATGTCAAGTCCCTGATAGTCCATTTCAGTACCCAAATACTTCATGATAGGGAGGTCTTGTTCGTTGTTCCTCTCCACGACATTGCCGCTGAGATTCAGAGCCAGCACCGAGTTTTCGGGAACGGGCGGAACGGTGGAATCGGCGGCAAGGATGCTGCCAATGACCATGATGCCAATCAGTAAGTTGATGGTTGCAAAGATGGCAATGCCAATGAAACTGGCAAAAGTAAATTTCAAAAACTCTTTCATGATGTTGAAGTAATTAGGTGTATAAATGACTAAAGATGGATAAAGCGAAAATGATACGATTAGGAATGATACTGTTTGTATATCGCGAACCGGACCTTACAAGGTAAAGACAGCCGTAAAATCGTCGGGAAAGAGAGACTGCAGGGGAGGCGTATCGCGGAAAAGCCCAAACAGACTGCTTCCGCTGCCGCTCATGGCTGCATAGACAGCCCCGTGGTCATACAGTTGCTGCTTGATTTCTGCCAGTCGGGGATGCTGGGGGAAGATGCTTGCCTCGAAGTCGTTGACCAGTTCGTCACGCCAAGTCTCCACGGGCTGCATGACGATGTCGGCACAGTTCTTGAGTGGACGGTGGGGAGTGATGTGGGCAAAGGCTTCCTTGGTGGGAATGGGGATGTCGGGTTTCACCACAGCCAAGACCCATCCGTCCAGCCGGAGGGGCAGGGGAGTGAGCTTTTCGCCGATGCCTTCAGCATACGACGGCTGACAGCTAATGAAAAAGGGGCAGTCGGCACCCAGCTGGGCTGCCATGTCTGCCATTTCCTGCGTTTCCATACCCAGACCGAACATCCTGTTGAGGGCTTTCAGCATGAAGGCGCAGTCGCTCGAACCGCCCCCCATGCCCGCCTGTGTCGGTATGGCTTTGTGCAGATGGGCATGAACGCGAGGCAACTCATATTTTTCTGCCACCTTATTATACGCGCGTACAACGAGGTTGCGCTGCTCGTCACCGGCAATGTCCACCCCCGTCACCTTCAGGTCGCAGCCGAAGGCAGAAGGATAGTCGGGGTGCATGGGGTAGAGCTCCAGCGTATCGTGAAGAGGAACGGGAAAGAAGACGGTTTCCAAGTCATGGTAGCCGTCGGCTCTCTTGGCAGTGACATTGAGTCCGAGATTGATTTTGGCAATGGGAAAATCGATGATATGTTGCTGCATAATTCATTTGTTCATTCATTCATGCTGCAAATTTACGCTTTCTTCGCGAGAAAAAGAAAGATTTTTTGTATTTTTGCACGTCAAATTGCAATTCGAATCAAACAATACCTTTATAATATGGCAGAAAAAGACAATACGCGCTCACGAAGAGCCCAACAGAAGATACCCGTTGACACCTCGCTCGCTCATTTGCAGCCCCAGGCTCTGGATGTCGAACAGGCAGTCATCGGAGCACTGATGATAGACAAGGATGCGTATGCAGTGATATGCGAAATACTCTATCCCGAGAGTTTCTATGACAACCGCAACCAACTTGTCTATGCCGCCATCCGCGACCTGAGTATGGCCGAACGTCCCGTGGATGTGCTGACCATCGTCGACCAGCTTGCCAAAAACGGAACGCTGGACAAGGCTGGCGGTCCGGCTTACATCACGGAAGTGAGCAGCAGGGTGGCTTCTTCTGCCAATATCGAATATCATGCCCGCATCGTTGCACAGAAATTCCTTGCCCGTCAGCTTATCTCCTTCGCATCGGTGATTGAAACGAAGGCGCTGGACGAGACCGTCGACGTAGACGAGCTGATGCAGGAAGCCGAAGGGTCGCTCTTCGAACTCTCTCAGCGCAACATGAAGAAGGACTATACGCAGATAGACCCCGTCATCAAGAATGCCATAGAGGTAATCCAGAAAGCATCTGCCAACAAGGACGGTCTGACGGGTGTGCCCACGGGCTATCACAAACTCGACGACATCACCAGCGGATGGCAGGCAAGCGACCTCGTGATTATCGCCGGTCGACCGGCCATGGGCAAGACCTCTTTCGCCCTTTCCATGGCTAAGAATATTGCAGCCGACTATCATGTGCCGATGGCTTTCTTCTCGCTTGAAATGAGCAACGTGCAGCTGGTAAACCGATTGATTTCCAACTGCTGTGAGATTCAGGGCAGCAAGATTCTGAACGGACAGCTGCAACCTGACGAGTGGGAACGACTGGACAAACAGGTGAACAACCTCTTGGGTGCTCCTCTCTATGTCGACGACACTCCCGGACTGTCGGTTTTCGAGTTGCGCACCAAAGCCCGCCGTTTGGTGAGGGAACATGGCGTGAAAATCATCATGATTGACTATTTGCAGCTGATGAATGCCAACGGCATGCGTTTCTCCTCCCGACAGGAAGAGGTGTCCGTCATCTCCCGTTCGCTGAAAGGTCTTGCCAAGGAACTGGACGTGCCCATACTGGCTCTCAGCCAGCTGAACCGTGGTGTAGAGTCACGTGAAGGATTGGAGGGTAAACGACCACAGCTGAGCGACTTACGTGAGTCGGGTGCCATCGAGCAGGATGCCGACATGGTGCTCTTTGTGCATCGTCCCGAGTATTATCATATCTATCAGGATGACAACGGAAGAGACCTTCATGGCATGGCACAGATTATTATTGCCAAACACCGTAAGGGTGCTACGGGCGACGTGCTGCTGACCTTCCGCGGAGAGTTCACGCGATTTGAAAATCCAGAGGATTCGCGCCTGTCGCGCCCTAAACAGAACAACGAGGGGGAAATCCTCGGTTCGAAAATCAATGGCGATGCGGATGGTGCATCCGCAGAAGCGCTCGTCAACTATTCTCCTTTTGACACCCCCATGATGCCGCCGCCACCCAACGGACCTCTTCCTTTTTAGGATTGATAAAAAAATCGATGAAAAACTTGCAAATTGACATAAAAAGATTATCTTTGCAGACAAAATATACAAAATAAACAATAATCAGTCATCAGTAATCAATAATCAAACATCAATAATCAATTAATTTCAATGCTTATGAAAAAACGTTTAACTTGGCTTTTGGGATGCCTGTTGGCATCACTTCCATCAATGGCGCAGGTGCTCTTTTCCACCTCTTTTGATACCATTGATGATTTCACGTCGTGGAAGGTGTATGACGTCAACGGAGATGAAAAGACATGGCAGTTCAACATCGAGGCTGACCCACATGTCTTCTGTCCCTACAACTCATCTGAGGCTTCCAACGACTGGCTCATTTCTCCTGCCATCACAGCTGCGGAAGATGTTACCTTGATGGTCAGTTACACTATCAAGGGCAGTTATTACGGCGAAAATCTCGGCGTTTACTACGGCGCTGGCGATGCCGTGGATGACATGACCAGCGAGGGTGCCGTCTACGAAGCACTGAACGGCGATGTCCGCGGTGGTTACTTCCTCATGGAAGCCAAGGCTGGCAAAGCCTTCCACGTAGGTTTCAAATGCTTCTCCAATCCCGACAAATGGCGCTTGAGCCTTGCTTCAGTAGAAGTGAAGGTGGCAAAGAATCCTCTCGACCTGAAGGTAGACGAAATCACCTCACCCGTTACCGGTCCCGGACTGGCTCAGGAAAAGGTGAAGATTAAGGTGTCCAACATCGGTTTTGCCGCTGCTTCCGACTACACCGTGGGTTATCGTATTGACAACGGAGAGCCCGTAGTTGAAAAGATTAACAAGGAGCTGGCTCCCGGCGAGAGCATCGAATATGAGTTCGCTACGCCAGCCGACCTCTCTATTCCTCGCCATCTGTATAGCGTGAAGGCTTTTGCCATCAATGCCGACGACATCGACAACACCAACGACACGCTCGAAGTGAATGTACGTCACAAGGCTCCTGCCTCCGTTCCTTACAGCACCGGTTTTGAACCCACTGAAGACCTGAGCGACCTGAAGTTCTTCAACTTAAACGAAGATGGTGGCGAATGGCAGGCTTACATGTCTTCGGGCTGGTTCTCCATGGCACGTAACGGCTATGGCTGTCTGGCTTATAATTATTCTAAGGAGAACAACGGCAACGACTGGGCTATCCTCGAACCTATTCAGGTAGAGGCTGGCTATCACGCACTCAAGTTCTGGTATTCGGCTACCAGTGACCACCCCGAAAAGTTCAGCGTATACTGGGGTACAGAACCCACCGTCGAGGCGATGACCAACAAGATTGTGGATTACAATCCTGCCCTCAACGATGCCTATCAGGAGTCTATCAACCTGATAAATTTCCCTGAAAATCAGACTGTTTACATCGGTTTCTACTGCTACAGTGACAAGGACGAAAACTGGCTGACCATCGACGACCTGACGCTCGATAAGGTTTCCAGCACTTCTGTCGACCTCGCTATCCAGAAAATCAGCAACCCCACCAACTACATCCGCACCGAGTCCGACCGCACCGTGAAACTCGAGGTTCGCAACATCGGTATCATCAGCACTGAAGTAACCGTCAATATCAGTGTTGACGACAAGCTGGCAGCAACTTCGGACTATACTGTCAAAGCACAGGAATTCAAGACCATCGAATTCAAGGATGTACTTGCTGACCTCGCTGAGGGTACTCACAGCATCAAGGTAGAATTGGTATGCGACAAGGATGAGAATGCGGAGAACAATGTCCTCGTTCAGGAGGTGAAGGTGCTCGGTACTCCCGTCATCTACTATGACTTCGAAGACGGAGAGCTTCCTGCAGCCCTGACCTATGAGACCAAGGATGAAGGTACGCAGAATCCTAATGCCGGTCCTGAGTTCAACGAATATGGCTGGGGTATCTTCCCACTCGTAACCCATCCCGTACTTGGCAATTATGTGATGGCAGGCAACAGCTGGGTTGACGGTGTCAATGAGGTTGACCGCTGGGTTTACTTCCCACGCGTGAAGGTGACTGGCGAGAATGCCGACTTCGTATGGAATGCCAACTCCTTCAGTACAATCTTCCTCGAAGACTATAACGTGAAGGTTTGCGACGACCCATACAACTCTTGGGGTGCTTGGTACAGCACGGTGATGAGCGTCAAGCAAGAGTCTATCTACACCAAGTGCCGCGGTATCAGCCTCGGCAAATATGTAGGCAAGGAGATAGACATCGCCATCAACTTGGTATCTAAGAACTGCGAGGCTTTGATTTTGGACAACATCGGTTTCTACGGCGACATCAGCACCGACATTACCACAGGTGTGAAGAATGTCAACGCTACGGATGGTGCCATCATCGTTGACGATCAGATGATAACTGCGGGCAATGGCAATGCTGCCATTACCATCTTCGATGCATCGGGTCGTATCGTAAGTGCTGCTCAAGGCAACGCTGCTGTTTCTCAGCTGCAGCCAGGCGTTTACATGGCTACCGTAAAGACCGCCGCTGGTAAGCGTACCGTGAAGTTCATCAAGAAATAAACGAATCTTGCCCACAGGCAATCTATCCCAAAAAATGGAGTGAAGAAGTAGAATGCTGCTTCTTCACTCCATTTTTTTACATGTATGGTGGTTGGATAGAGTGGCTGTATTTGCAGGTACGAGGTATCTACAATTGCAGGTACCCCTACCTGCAATCTGCCATATCATTTAACAGCCTTCATTTCTTGACTTCCATTCCATGCTCCTATTGCGTGGAATACAGATCATGTTCAAAAGGTCATTTGGTCATTAAGGTCATTTGGTCATTTGGTCATTAAGAATATTTCATCCTCAAACAGCCGCCTTTTTTATATTTATATTATTATAATTATAGATGAATAGATATTTATACTAATTTACTTTCAA
>CAMAHD010000074.1 GCA_945834405.1 uncultured Prevotella sp.
AGGGACGTGCTGGAAGACGCAGGCTACACGCACTACAAGCGTGATGGCTTGCGCTATCCAGCTTATGTGCGGTTGGACAGTGATGGACGCAGGGTCAGTGGTGACAAATACCTCGTCAGTCCTGGTCGCAACTGCTGTTTCCAACCTCCCAAAATCAAGCTATATTCCGTAACCTCATTTATTTGGGAGCATCCCGAACTATTTGCTGAGTACAGACAAGGCATCAAGGAGTCCGCCCTTGTCCATAAGGTATGCCAACGTTTGCTCAACATGCCTGTGGAACAATCCAATAGGAAGGTCCTTGACCCAATTCGCGACAGCAGAACATTTGATGTGAAAGACTATCATCTTGAACATTTCCATCCCAACGATTTTGAGTCCCAAAAGCCATTCTATGCTTTCTTCAAGTCGAGAGGAATAGATTTTGCCACACGCTGTGCCTTTCACAACAGCTTCGTCCTTGCATCAAGAACAGCCAATGACGGCAGCGTCTATAAAAACCTCTCCTTCCCCATGTACATACCCGGTCAACCAGAACGATGTGTCGGTTTTGAGGAAAGAGGCTATCCACACAAGGACGGTACGGCAAGGAAAGGTATGGCAGCCGGTAGCAACGCCAGTGAAGGTGTATGGATGGCCAGTCCCAAAGGAACAGAACTGAATGAGGCCAAGAAGGTCTTTGTCTTTGAAAGTGCCTATGACGCCATGGCTTTCTATCAGTTGCAGATGAAGCAGGACTCCGGTTTGGACTATCAAGGTCGTCGGGATCTGAAGTCGGCAGTCTATGTATCGACAGGAGGCAATCCAAGCTATGGGCAGATGCAGGGTCTTATCCGACATGCGCCCAACGCCACCTTTCATCTTGCTTTTGACAACGATATGGCAGGAAAGCAGTTTGTGACCAATTTCGAGATGGTTGCCAATAGTCTGAGTCCTATAGCTTCGGGGAAAGTACCGTCAGAGATGCAGCCATTCATCGAATGTTTCACAAATCCCTTGAACACCACGCAAGACCTGCTTGCTATCGACGACGAGCAGTATGATGCGCTTCCCAAGTCACTGAGGGAACTCTACATAAAATATGATTCAGCAAAAGAAGAAGCCTTGGAATACCACTATTCCCCTTTCCTGTGCCAAGAGGACAAACAAGAGGCTGCCGACAAGATGAACAGGGCTTTTCAGGATTTCAAGACAGCATTGTTTGAGAAGCTTCATGTGGAGGACGGACAAAGCCTTCAACCTGTCAAGACCATTCGGGAGACCCCCACCGAGGGTTACAAAGACTTCAATGACGAGTTGCTGGACAAAAAGCAGTATGCACTCACCGATGTCGTTGAGACAGCCTTCGACGATGACGGTATGGATCTGACCGTTGAGCGTCAGGAAGAGAACGAGGAAACAAAACATCATGGCATCAAGCGATAAACAACATGGAAGATATAGTCAAAAGATTCAAAATCATAACATTGCGTCCCCATTGGTCGCAGTACATCATATCACAGGGCGTGGCGTTTATTATCAGTTGCGCCCTTTTCCTCGTCGCTGGTCATGAGAGTATCACCTATAAGACTCCGTTTATCGTTCTCGGAGCCATTATGACATGCATCATGCTCTACGGATGCCTGTACCTTCATAAAATCAGATACATCATCACTTCAGAGCAACTCATCATCCAACGTGGAGTACTGACGAGAACAAGCGACTATATCGAGTTGTACAGAGTTGTGGATTTCAGCGAAAACCGTGACATACTTGAACAACTCTTTGGGTTGAAGACCGTATGGATATTCAGTGGAGACCGCACCAATCCAAAACTCGACATCTACGGCATCAAGGAAAAGATAGACGTGGTAGGTATCATACGCACAAGAGTAGAATACAACAAACGGAGAAAAGGCATTTATGAAATCACAAACAGATAATATGTTCAAGTATATCAAATTTCAAAGCAGCACCTGCGATAGTCGGTGGTTGATAGTATCAGCCACTGCCCTCGCCTTGCTGTTCTTTAGCACTAAAGCACATGCACAGATTGCCTCCAGCAATCCCTTAGAATATGTGGCTTTGGCAGAAGGAAACGAACTTATCAACGGTCAGATAAAAAATCAGATAGAAGACCAGCAAAAGACAGCCCTTCTTCAGAACACCATCGCCGCAGAGTTTACACAGATACATAAATGGGAGAAGAAGTACAACAGCTATCTGAAAACCGCATCCGGCTACGCCTCTACTCTGAAAGCCTGCACCTCACTCTATGATGACGGTGTAAGGCTCTTCATCAATCTGTGCTCGCTTAGAAAGGCCATCGCCAGCAATCCGCAGGGAGTTGTTGCTACCATGAGCATGAACAACCTCTATATCGAGACAGCCACCGAGCTTGTCACTGTATATACCACTCTCAACGATGCCATCGCCAAGGGAGGCAATGAGAACATGCTTACTGGAGCCGAGAGGAGCAAGACCCTTTGGGAGTTGAACGACCGCCTCGCCCAGTTCAACAAGAAACTTACGCGCTTGTGTCTCAGCATCCGCTACTACACCATGTCCGATGTCTGGAACAATGTCACCGCAGGCATGATTGACCGAAGCAATGCCGAGATAGCGGTGCAAGCCCTTGACAGGTGGCGCAGATGTGCCCATGTTGTGACACCATAGAGACAAAAGAATCGTAACAGGATAACAAGATGAGAAGTTCGTGTTTCATAATAGTTTTGTTGATTACTCTCGCCCTTCCATTCTTTGGCTTGGGCGGGAGTCTTCATGCCCAGGGCAATGACCCCGTGTTGGCTGGTATGATTCTGATGTACACCGACAAGGCAAAGAAAGAATTGAAGCAACAAGAGAAGATGATGCTTTTGGAAACCACAGGACATATATGGATTAAGGAAGAAGTGGAGGGAACGACCGATTTGCAAAAGGAGTTCAATGACTATTTGGACAAGTTCAACAGCATCATCACCTATGCAGCACAAATCTATGGTTTCTATTATGAGATAGACAGGCTCGTAGAGCAACTCGGCACATATACCAACCAACTCGGCAGCCACACATCCAATGCCCTGGCAGTTGCACTCTCCTCCAACAGGAACAAGTTGTATCGTGAGCTTATCATGAATAGTGTCGATATTGTAAATGACGTTCGTCAGGTCTGTTTGTCAGATACCAAAATGACGGAAAAGGAACGGTTGGAAGTACTCTTTGGCATCCGTCCCAAATTGAAGGTCATGAACAGAAAAATGAAAAGACTGATACGCGCAGTCAAATACACTTCAATCTCAGATGTCTGGGCAGAGATAGACTACAATGCACGTAGTGAGGCAGACAAACCAACCATCGTACAGCAATGTAAAGAGCGTTGGAAGAGGAATGCGAAGCCTAAATGAACTCTTTCAGAAATTTAAGTAACAAAATGTATAACAATAATTTAACAAACAATAAATAAAGTATGGGTTGGGCATCATTTTTAAAAGCAGCACTCCGTGTTGGCGGTCGTGCCACCAAAGCGACAGTCACCACCATGGGCAGTGCAGTCCTGCATCCACAGCAGACCCTTAGAGGTATGGGGACAGCAACGAAGTCAGCCGTCGTTGGCGGCAGTCTTGGTTATATAGGATGGGAAAAGCTCACCACCGACAAGAGTGTGGCAGGTATAGTGAGCGATGCAGTCATTGGCGAGAAGACTACAGACAAAATCAGCGATACCTTAACAGGCATTGGTGATGGAGTCCGCGACATAAAAGATTCCGTTAATGGACTCAGCAATGGAGTCAATGGAGCCATCAACAGCGTAGATAGCAAATGGGAAGGCATGTCTGGCTTTCTCCGTGCGTTATTCTCTGGTCATGGCGGTGACATGCTGGGAAATTTCTTTAGCAATATCGGCAAAGGAAATGTATCGGGCATGAGCATTGTCGGTCTTATTGTCTCTGCCTTGCTCGTATTCGGACGTTTCGGATGGCTTGGCAAGATTGCTGGAGCCGTTCTTGGCATGATGATGATTGGCAACAACTCCAGTTTAAGCCAGACGTTTGGCGGAAATGAAAGACCGCGAACCAACAATCATTCGGAAAACAAACAGCCCGAAGTGGAACACACCACCGGTGGAGGAAGACGAAGATAAGTAAAACATCAAAAGAATACATTATGCAATTTACACAAGAAATGATACTGCATTCCGACAGTGGCTATTGCATGCCATACGAGGAAAGAGAAGGCGACGTACAGATGAGCCTTGGCTATGGCAAGCAGAGACATCCGCAAACAGGAGAAGTCTTCTTCAATCATGGAGTCGATTTCAAAGTCAACAACTATCTCCTTTCAGCTGTGGCAACAGGTAAAGTCACAGGATTGGGCAATGATGCCATTCACGGCATCTACCAAATTACACGTTACGGAGACTACGAAGTAACCTACAGTCATCTGAGCAATGTCTTCGCAAACTACGGGAAAGAAGTCAAGGCCGGTCAGGTTATTGCCGTAAGTGGTCGGTCGCTCCACATCGAGGTAAAGTACAAGGGCGAAGAGTTAAATCCCCTGGAGTTCCTGACTATGATCTACAGTAACCTGAAGGTTATGGAGCAGAACGGCAGACCTGGCGCAGCACCCCAGTTCGTCACCTTGGACATGGATGTACGCACCATGTATGACAAAGACCAGAAAGAAGTCGAAGAATTGATGACACGTTTCTTCCCTGACTATCTGAGCGACATGAACCAAGGGCTTTACGTACTTCCCGAACATACGGAACTTGCCTTGCGCAACATCTTCACCATGTCAGCCATGAAGAACTATTTCTTCGAGACAATACCAAGCATGGCCAACCCCCTGGGGATGGGAGCAAGAAGCATCCCCATTGCCGAACGGGTGCAGAACCTGCTCATCGGTGACTTTCTCAACTACCTTGCGCTGCGTCATCAAATATTCCTGTCGAGCATGAGTGCTGTCGAAAAAAAAAAGCACAAGACAGAGCCATAGCGACGAGCGGTCTGGTGGATCCTCTGGCTGGTCTGGAGATTGATGTACAAAGCTTCGACATACCGAGGATTGTCAGCGTTTATCCCGATAAATCAGGTATCAGATGGTGGACAAAAGCATGGTTCAATAACAGTGAAACTGGAGAATCCGCCATCGAGATAGAACGTGAGCTTGCCATCAAGTTCATCAATGACAACATCGAGAAAGACGAGTGGCTTGAAGAGTACTTCCCCAAGCAGATGGAGGTGTATCACAATGCCATCGAGCAGACCAGAGAGCAAATACTCAATCAGCTTAATCTCTAAAATACAACTATGGCAGAGTTAGAACAAGACAAAATTTTCAGAACCAAAGTCCTCCCGATCATGAATAATGTTCGGGAGAGACTTCAAAATAATCAGGCAGAAGAGTTTAGGAAACACTCTACCTCCTTTGCTGGTCTGATGGTCGGTGCCATTGGTCCTGATGGTGGTATGGCTGCGACACAGGCATTTGACGATACGCTGCGATATACAGGAAAATGGAACTCCAAGACCACGGAAGACTATATCGAGATGGTCAAGAAGGAACTGAAACTACAGAACATCACTGTGGATGCCGCCATGGAGAAGAAGATGATAGACAAGATGATCAAGGACAGGATTCCTCGTTCATCCATTGATTATATCATGAAGAAGGCAGCCACAAGTACCATTTTCTATCTTCCCCAGGAAGTAGCCAAGTCTCCTTTAGAGCATTATATAGACACTGAATCCGAAAAACGCTATAACCCTTCGGCCTGGGAGAAAAATACCGGGCGTGTGATAGGCTCTGCCACTGACCTCCTCTGCATGGGCGGTTTTGGCGGTGGCTGGAAGACCGCTGCCACATGGATAGGCGGCGACCTTACCGTCTCACATTTTACGGACAAGTATGAGGAAAAGAATGACGTACCCCTCGTCATCCGTCCAGGCATGAAAGATGAATACCGAAAAGTTCAAAGTGAGATCAAGAGGCAGGAGGCTGAACAGAAAAAGCAAGACACTGCTATGCAAAACGAGGAAGCGACAAACCAGGAATCGCCGACAGAGACACAAGAAGAGTCTCAGACAATGTCCCCCGCGTCATCATCTGACGAGCAATTGTCCGAGTCCTCCAGTCGGAACAATATGGATGGTTGGCAGGGACTGCTCACCTCATTTGGACTGAATGGCATCAGCGACATTGGGCATAACCTTGGATATGTTCTTGCTATGCTTCCTGACATGCTTGTAGGTCTGTTCACAGGCAAGACCAAGTCCATCAACCTCAAAGACAACATGATGCCTATAGTTGCCATCGTTGCAGGTATGTTTGTTCGCAATCCTATCCTGAAGATGGTTCTCATCGGCATGGGAGGACTGAATCTTCTCAACAAGGCAGGACACGAGGCCATAGACAATTACAAGGCACAACCTAACCCGGAAACAGGAACTGCAAGAACGAACTACCGCATCTATCCAGACGAACCGCTCAATGGGCGTATCGTCAATCCAGAGATACGTTCCAACTGCCTGATAGCTACGATAGACCGTGTCCCCTGTACCATCGCTCTGCCCGACAGAGTCGTTGATGCCTACATCCAAGGAGCATTACCGCTCAACACTCTCGCCAATGCTGTGTTGGCACGACATGACCAGATGCGCCAAATGGCTTCGGACAACTACGAAGCTAACGAGCGACAAACAATAGGAAGACCACTTGCTCAGAGATAATCAGTAATAAACAAGGAAATCATGACAGAAAAGAATCAACAAGAGACGATGGCGGCATCCCGTCAGGTGGAACTGTTCACCCATGCGTTTGAGAAAGCCAAGGATAATGGTGGTGTGTGGCTTGACAACAACGGTCGCAAAGCCCCGGAGCTATATTTGAAGAACCTACAGGTATCTCCCTTCAATGCCATTATCCTGGGAATGCACGCCGACCAGCACAATTATAAAACCAACCAGTACACCCTTTTCTCCGAGGCAAAGAAACGGGGAGAATCCGTTCAGACCAAGGAAAAAGGGGTGCCATTCCTTTGGTATAATTGGAACAATTATGTCAACAAGAACAACCCAGAGGATGTAATCAGCCGTACCGACTACCAAGCCTTGCCGGCAGAACAGCAATCGGATTATAAGGGAGTTCGCACCCGTGAGGTTCGCGCCCTGTTCAATATTGAACAGACCACATTGCCCATGGTTGACAAGACATCGTTCGAAAAAACAGTACAGGAATACGGACGTTTGGAAGACCGTGCGGACGTGGCAGCCGTTTCAACAGAAATCCGACAGGGAGTTGAGTCTCTGCTGGAGAATGCCAGGCAGAACATGGTTGAGATTCGAACAGACTCATCTGGAGTGGCACATTACGACAGCAAGAAAGACATCATCTTCCTGCCCAGTGTTTCATCATATGAGAAATATGAAGATTACGCCCGTGATGCAGTATCACTTCTTGTTTCAGCCACAGGTCACCAGCAGCGTTTTGCTCGCGAAGGAATGGCAATAAAGAACGGGAAAACCTCCGTGGAAGATGCCGAGAAGCAGGAACGGCTGGTTGTGGAGGTTGCTACTGCCGTCAAACTGCAAGAGTTGGGCATTTCAGCCAAGCTGTCGCCGGAGAGCATGAAGATGACAGACTACTGGACAAGGGAACTCAAAGAGAACCCATGCTTGATTGACATCATCGAAAGGGATGTCAACAATGCCATTGACATGCTCCACAAGGCAGAAAGAGGTGAAAAGGTTGAGCTTAACCAACAAGTGACAAGAAATCAGATTGCCGCCATCCGCAACATTCTTCCCAAACATTTCTACGTGGCAGATGAGATAAAATCTCTGCCAAACAAAGACACTAAGGAATTTGTCGTTATCAAAGACCCCGATTCAAAGATGGCTGACGTGGTGCTTCCAGAAGGAGCATCATTAGGGTCAGACAACGACATTCCAGGCATGAACAAAGGACGTATTGAACACGCCTTGCAGAAGGAGGGGTACGATACCGTCACTTTCTACAATGCCGACGGTTCCATGGGGTATCGTCCTGACGACAGTTTCTTTGACGGTAAGTCCGTCTCTGTTGCCCGGCTCAACAAATGGAACTTAGACACCATCACACTGCTCGATGTCTCTGATGCCGTAAGACGCTCAGGAGCCGTTGACTTCGACAGGATTCTGATGATGCGTGATGATGAAGGCAAATGGGCACTCTATATGAAGCCCGAAAATGAGAAAGGGTTTTGTGTATATCCGGACAAGACGGATGTCAACCTCTTTTTCACCACCGTAAAACAAGGTGACGAGGAAGTATCGGATAGGATGCGTCAAGACATGGCTCAAAAATACTATCTTGCCACTTCTGAAAAACCTGAATTAAGGACAGACCCTTTCAAGAGCGATGCGACCCCTGAAGAACTCAACAAGATTGAAAGGGTAAACATCTTCAAAACCAAGGGAACCGAAACTAATCCAAGTGTTATCCTTTGTATGCCTACGGTCAACGGAGAGAAGCTTAAACCACGCGAAGTCACTTCCTCGCAATGGCAACGCCTATGGCTTGCAGAAAACATGCAGGACTACAAGAAGCATCTTGCAGCCAGTCTCTTTGCCGATGTGTTGCGTAAGGACATGGCTGACACTGTAGCTATTGGTGCAGACAAGTCCGATCAAGAAGCTCAAACACAAGATTCCGGCTGGCAGACGACACAAAATGAAGAGCAAGCACCTGATAATTCCAAGCAGGAAGAAAAAAAGGCAGAAGAAAAGGGGAAGAGCAAGAGTGAGACAACCCTCACACCGATGTTGAAGCAATTCTACGACATCAAAGCGAAACACCCCGATGCCATTCTTCTCTTCAGGTGTGGTGACTTTTATGAAACATATTGTGAAGATGCTGAGAAAGCATCCAAGATACTTGGTATCACCCTTACCCGAAGTACGCACACCAAGGACAAAGAAGGAAAGCCCCTTAAAATGGCAGGATTCCCATATCATGCCCTCGACACTTATCTTCCTAAAATCATACGTGCAGGAGAACGTGTTGCCATCTGTGACCAGCTTGAGTCACCCAAACAGAGCAAGAAGGCATCAGAAGACCAAACGCAGGAAAGCAAAAAGCAGCAGGAATTGAAACCGTCTGGGCATCACCGTTAACAAGGTATTATCATGTCAAAGAACAAGGATTATATTGAGAAATATGCAGAGTATGCCATGGAGCAGATGCGCAGATATGGCATACCTGCTTCCGTCACACTTGCACAAGGCATCTGCGAAAGTGCGAGTGGACAGAGCGAGTTGTCCCGCAAGGGTAACAATCATTTCGGCATCAAGGCCACCTCCAGTTGGATTCAGAGTGGAGGCAAATACCTTGTATATACCGATGACCGTCCGAACGAGAAGTTCTGCCATTATACCTCTGTGGGCGACTCCTACGAGCATCACTCCCAGTTTCTAAAAGAGAATAAAAGATATGCTTCCCTCTTCACACTTTCTCCAGATGACTACAAGGGATGGACTACCGGTCTTCAAAAGGCTGGTTATGCTTCAAGCGGCAAGTATGCCTCTACGCTTCAAAGCATTATCGAGGCGAACGACCTGCAAAAATACGACCGTATGGTGATGCTGGAGATGCAGGCGCAAGGAAAATCATTCGGTGTGTCAGCCAATCCTCGCCAGAATGAGGGACAAGCCTCGAATATCGTGCTGTCTGATGTAGAGGAAAGACATTACTCCTATCCGCTGAAACGTAGCGAATTTATGCTTGTCACTTCTCCTTTTGGCATGAGGAATGACCCCATGAATCCCAATGTGAAACAGATGCACAAGGGTATTGACATCCAAGCCAACCATGACAAAGTGCTGGCAACCGAGGACAAAGGAAAGGTTGTCATGGTGAACAACAGCACTGATGGAGGAGGCGGTCGTTCTGTTACCGTGGAGTATAGCAGACAGGATGGCAGCAAGTATCAATGTTCCTACATGCACCTGAGCTGTATAGATGTCAAGGTCGGCGAGGAAGTAAATGCGGGTCAAAAACTGGGCGTGTCAGGAAATACTGGCACAAGGACAACAGGCGAGCATCTCCATTTCAGTGTCAAAAGCATCTCCTCGGATGGAACAAAGAGGGATGTTGACCCTGCGGCATACCTGGCTGAAATCTCACAAAAGGGAGGAATATCGCTCCAAACCCTCTATAATGGCAAGGATATTACCGCTCAATACAAAGTGCAGAACCCTTCTGACTGCAATGCCTTGGCAGAGGGCAATGCTCAACCAGAAGACTGGATGAAGAAACTTCTGTCTTCAGAGGACAGTGGTGTAGGAATGTCTGTCGGAGACCCTGTGGTCGAGTTAATGATGACGATGTTCACCTCACTCATGGCTTTGGCATTACAGATTGACAACAAAAGTGAGGAAGAGAAGATGCAGAAGGCAACAGATGCAGCCATCAACAAGTCTATTGACCTTACCTCACTTCTTCCCTCTTATAAAACCTGTTCCATCATTTTACAAGACAACAAGCCATTCCTTCAAGTTGATAACGGCAGCGTTAAGTTCTCCCGTGAGCTGACAAATGCGGAAATCACCAAGATTCGGCAGACGCTTGGCAATAACACTATCAGCGATGATGAGAAACGAAGAAGTATTGCCTCGATTATCACTTCAGCTGTAGTAACCCGTCAAGTGTCTCAAAACTACAACAACGGCATAGAAGCTCAGGCAGAAAGGCAGGAAACTATACAAATAAGATAATCAAGTAATAACAAATTAATTAAAAAATTATGATTAAGTGTAACGTAACAGTATGCGGCACCATATCTCGCCAGGCGCAGATACGTGCCAACAAGGAAGGTAAACAATTTATCTCTTTTGGTGTGAGTGTTGTGATTCCTGCCAAATCAGGCATCAACAAAACGGTTGAGATCAGCGTGGCAAAGGACACCGACAATCAAGGTGAAACAGTCAACTACCCTGTGGGGACACGAATCGAAGTGGCAGGAGTATTGCAATTCCACAAAAAGGGAGATACACTCTATTACAACCTTTCAGCAACAGGTGTCAACACCTTCAATGCCGGCAATCAAGACAATATTACTGGCACACTGGAGTTCCGTGGCACTATCGGCAAGCATGTAGATGTCAAGACCGACAAGAAGGGCAATCCTTATACACTGTTCTCAGCCTACAGCAGTGAGAAAGACGGTGATTCATATGCTTATACCTGGGTTCGATTCATGCAGTTTGGTTCGGCAAAGGAAGAATGGGTACAAGCCAAGGCAGGCTTCAACGCCAAGGGTGACCTTCAGATTGGTGTATTCAACGACCGAATCGACCTTACTTGCCGTGTCAAAGAACTGACTCCATGGGATAAAAAAGCCTAACAGACTAATTAAACACAACAGGTATGACAGACCAAAGAAAATTTAATTCTGACGGAAAAAGCAGTGAGGACAAGGCTCTTGACCTGTTTGCCGAAATGATGATAGAACGTATTGAGTCATTGAGTGGCAAAGATGGATGGAAGAAGCCTTGGTTCACTGAGGGTTCACTATCGTGGCCAAAGAACTTGTCAGGGCGTGAATACAATGGTATGAATGCCCTCATGCTCATGATGCACTGTGAGAAAAACGGCTATAAGCTTCCAATATTCTGCACTTTCGACCGTGTGGCGGGACTTAACTACACCAAGGACAAGCAAGGGAAAAGACAGCAGGTCAAAGGTAGCAATGGGGATGCATTACCACAGGTGAGCATCAAAAAAGGCGAGAAGAGTTTCCCTGTATTTATCACCACCTTTACTGTTGTCAATAAGGAAACAAAGGAAAAGGTGAAATATGACGACTATAAGTTGATGTCGGAAGAAGAGCGCATGAAGTATAATGTCTATCCGAAATTGCAGGTTTACAATGTATTCAATATAGGGCAGACCAACCTTCAGGAAGCAAGACCGGAACTTTACAAGAAATTGGAACAGGCGTGTTCGATTGAAAGACCAGTACAGGAGGGTGAAGAGTATTCCTTCCCCCCCGTTGACAAGATGATCAAAGAAAATGGGTGGATATGTCCTATCAGACCCCTCTTCGGAGATTCGGCTTATTATTCTATCAGCAAAAACGAGATTGTAGTACCCCAAAAGAGACAATTCTGCGATGGAGAATCATTCTATTCCAATCTGTTTCACGAGATGGCTCATTCTACTGGTGCAGAAAGTCAGTTGAACCGCATAAAACCTACCTCGTTTGGCTCGGAAGAATATGCCAGAGAGGAGTTGGTTGCAGAGTTGACAGCTGCATTGACAGCCCAAAGATATGGTATGGAGAAGCATATCAAAGGAGACTCTGCTGCCTATTTAAAATCCTGGTTGGGTTCACTGAAGGAGTCTCCTCAATTCATCAAGACCACATTGTTGGATGTAAAAAAGGCAAGTTCAATGCTTACACAGCACATCGACAAGATGGCTTTGGAGATTGAAAATGCCAAGACTGTCACGTTGGAAAACACTGAGGAAAACAAACTTCTTAACATAGAGGACAGTGACTATATAATGGTACCCTATAATGGCTCTACGCTATACATCCAACACCATGAGAATGAAAACTCACTAAGGGTTGCCGTACCAACAGATAAAGGTTTGGAGGTAAAGCTCACAATTCCTTACAACCACAATATTGATCTTGACAGGAATTATCAGGAGGCATTTGCCCGATACAAAGAACAGACAAAGGAATCTGAAACAAAAGAAAAGTTCTACTATGCATCCGTTGCCTATCTGCAATCTACCGATGATACATCAGAATTGGATAAACTGAAAGATAGGGGTGACTATGATGGACTGCTGAAACTTGTCAAAGATTACTATGACGGTAACGGCATGGATGAAGAACAGACATACAAGAAACCTTGTCAGAACAGGGGCGATGACCTATTGATTGAGGACAAAGAATTTGCCGTGGTATATAATGGCAGTGTGGGTGGAACGTATGAGGTGTTCGTGAAGTACTCTGAACAAGAAGTACGTGACCATATCAACAGATATGGCATAGGACGTGCCAGCGATGATGTCAAGGAGGTTGGAAGGGAAATGACCCATGAAGCCTTTACTGCACTGGCATTGCATAAACTCCCCATCCTTCAGATGCCGAATGACACGTTCCTCAACATCCAATACAACAAAGAGACTGACTGTATGGATGTAGGTACTGTAACCAACGCCGGATTATCCGTGAAGCACTCATTCCCCTACGACCATGACCACTCTATGGATATGAATATCCAAGGTATCAGTGAAAAGTTACAGGAAATGCAGGAGTATCAGAAGGAAGAAAATGCAGCCAAATCTGCATTCCATAGATAAA
>CAMAHD010000075.1 GCA_945834405.1 uncultured Prevotella sp.
TCCGTATCTTTTTTAGTGAGTATTCTATCTGTATCTTTTGATGGTGCAAAGATACTAGTAATTCCGCAATCCCACAGCAGGAAAATCCATATCATCGCGTATGGTTTTCCCTATTTGTCAGGGGGATTCTCTCCTTGGCAGATAGAAGAATCGGTTTGTCGGTATGGGGATGTCTTTTCTGTATAAGGTTGACTCTCTCAGAGCAGAGTTTAACTTCATTTTCTCCCTTTTACTACTTACAGAAGTGGAGTAAGAGTAGAATAAACTGAGACATTTCAAGGGCAAAAGTAGCATTTTTCCACTTAACAACCTAACTTTTACGGGAAAAATGCAAGAGATTTTTGTGCTTTACGTTTTTTCTTGTATCTTTGCAAGGTTATTACTCATTCTGAGTCAGCAAACAAGATTATAACGCAACGTGAATACAGACAATTTGGACTTATTAAGTCATATCAAATATCCCAGCGACCTGCGCCAACTGCGGGTGGACCAATTGCCGGCCCTTTGCGAGGAACTGCGCAAAGATATAGTCAAAGAGTTGTCAGTCAACCCCGGTCATCTGGCATCCAGTCTGGGTGTGGTGGAGACAACAGTAGCACTGCACTATGTCTTCAACACACCTTATGACCGTGTGGTCTGGGATGTAGGACATCAAGCCTATGGACACAAGATTCTCACGGGACGCAGAGAGTCTTTCTGCACCAACCGAAAATTCCATGGCATCATGCCCTTCCCCTCCCCCTTGGAGAGCGAGTACGACACCTTCGTATGCGGACATGCCTCCAACTCCATCTCGGCTGCCCTCGGCATGGCTGTTGCCGCCAAGGACAGCGACAGGAATGTAGTGGCGGTCATCGGCGACGGTGCCATGAGCGGAGGCCTGGCCTTTGAAGGACTGAACAACGTGTCCTCTACCCCCAACAACATGCTCATCATCCTCAACGACAACAACATGAGCATCGACCGGAGCGTGGGAGGCATGAAAGAATATCTGCTGAAGCTGAACACCAACAAGACTTATAACGCCCTGCGTTTCAAGGTGTCGCGCTGGCTGCATGCCAAAGGGTACTTGGAAGAGGACAGGCGCAAGGGCATCATCCGACTGAGCAATGCCCTCAAGTCGGCCATCAGCCACCAGCAAAACATCTTCGAGGGTCTGGACATCCGCTATTTCGGTCCTTTCGACGGACACAACGTCATCGAACTGGTACGCATCCTGCAACAGCTCAAGGACATGAAGGGACCCAAACTCCTTCACCTGCACACCAAGAAAGGCAAGGGTTACGAACCCGCCGAGAAGTCTGCCACCATCTGGCATGCCCCGGGCATGTTTGATGTAGACACCGGCGAGCGCATCATTCCCGACACGGCAGGAGAGCCACCTAAATACCAAGATGTCTTCGGCCATACCCTCCTGGAACTCGCCCGACAGAACCCACGCATCGTTGGCATCACGCCTGCCATGCCTACGGGATGTTCGATGAACATCATGATGAAGGAGATGCCCGAACGCACCTTCGACGTGGGCATAGCCGAGGGACATGCCGTCACCTTCTCTGGCGGCATGGCGAAAGAGGGACTCCTTCCCTTCTGCAACATCTACAGCGCCTTTGCCCAACGCGCATACGACAACATCATACACGATGTGGCCATACTCAAGCTGCCTGTCGTCTTCTGCTTTGACAGGGCAGGACTGGTGGGCGAAGACGGACCGACCCATCATGGGGCATTCGACATGGCTGCCCTACGTCCCATACCCCATCTGACCATCGCTTCACCCATGGACGAGCACGAACTGCGCAAACTGATGTATACAGCCCAGCTGCCCGATATGGGTCCCTTCGTCATCAGATACCCACGCGGCAAGGGAGTATGCGTCAACTGGAGATGCCCCTTAGAGAAGGTAGAAGTGGGCACGGGTCGCTGTCTGAAGAAAGGAGACAAAGTGGCGGTCATCACCATTGGTCCTATCGGAAATACTGCCGCCCAAGCCATCGCAGAGACAGAGCAAGAGGGCAAGGCAAGCAATATCGCCCATTATGACCTGCGTTTCCTGAAACCTATCGACGGCAACATGCTCCATGAGATAGGAAAACAGTTTACACATATCATCACCATCGAAGACGGAGTAAGAAACGGAGGTATGGGTTCGGCTGTCATGGAATGGATGGCAGACAACGGATACATGCCGCTCATCACCAGACTGGGACTGCCCGACGACTACTTCGTAGAGCATGGAAGTGTGCCCGAACTTCAGAAACTGGTTGGAATAGACAAGGATTCCATCAAGAAAGCCATTTGCAATGCTTATGACAACGCAAGCGGGAAGTAAGCATATATTCCCTTTGAGAAGCCAGAAGTCCCACCCAAAAAGGAAGTAATATGAAAATCATTATAGCAGGAGCAGGAGCAGTAGGCACGCATTTGGCACGTTTGCTTTCGCGCGACCATCAGGACTGCGTACTCATTGACGAGGACGAGAACCGCCTGGAAGGACTGGACACCGAATGTGACATCATGACCCTGCAAGGCTCGCCTACAAGTATCAAAACCCTCAAAGATGCCGGCATCGCCAATGCCGACCTCTTTGTAGGTGTGACTCCCGACGAAAGCAGGAACATGAACTCCTGTATCATCGCCCATGCCATGGGAGCCAAGAAGACGGTGGCACGCATTGACAATTACGAATACCTCGCGCCCACGCTGGAACCTTTCTTCCACAAGCTGGGCATAGACTCGCTGATTTATCCCGAAGTGCTCGCTGCCATCGACATCGCCAACGGACTGAAGATGAGCTGGGTGAGACAGCGCTGGGACGTTCACGGAGGTGCCTTGGTCATGCTGGGCGTGAAGCTGCGCGACACTTCCGAGATACTGAACCAGCCGCTCAAGAATCTCTGCGGACCGGAAGACCCCTATCATATCGTAGCCATCAAGCGTGGCGACGACACCATCATCCCCAGCGGCAACGACATGTTGTTTACTGGCGACCTGGCTTATTTCATGACCACCAAGGAGTATATTCCCTATATCCGCAAACTCAGCGGCAAGGAGCATTATGCCGATGTCAAGAACGTCATCATCATGGGTGGCGGAAAGACTACGGTCAGAGCCGTTCTGGCAGCTCCCGACTATATGAACATCAAGATTATCGAAGAAGACGGCAAGAGATGTGAACGGCTCAACGCCCTTCTGAACAATACCAATGCCATGATTATCCATGGCGACGGGCGCAACGTCAGCCTGCTTATTGAAGAAGGTATTGAGAACACACAAGCCTTTGTCGCCCTCACAGAAAATGCCGAGACCAACATCCTGGCATGTCTGACAGCCAAGAAGCTGGGAGTACGAAAGACCATCGCCATGGTGGAGAATCTCGACTATGTAAGCATGGCAGAGGGACTGGACATAGGCACCATCATCAACAAGAAGACCATTGCCGCCAGCCACATCTATCAGATGATGCTGGACGCTGATGCCAGCAACCTGCGTTCACTGATGATGGCAGACTCCGACGTGGTTGAATTTGTTGCAGCCCAGGGTTCGCGCGTCACCAAAAAGCCAGTCAAGTCGCTGGGTCTCCCCTTCGGTGTCACCATCGGAGGTCTGGTGCGCAACGACCAAGGCATACTGGTCAACGGTAACTCGCAGATTGAGGCCGGCGACTCGGTGATGGTATTCTGCCATGAGCAGGATTTGAAAAAGGTTGAAAAATTCTTCAAGTCTCACACGCTATGGTAAACTACCGTATCATCTCCAAAATCATCGGTCACCTGCTGCTCATAGAGATGCTGTTCATGCTGGTATGCGTTGGCATGTCTCTGCTCTATGACGAGGATGACGTGATGGCATTTATCTTGTCGGCATCAGCCACAGCCATGGCAGGTCTGCTATGCAAATACTTCGGTCGCCATGCCGGCAACAATCTCAGCCGTCGCGATGCCTATCTGGTAGTGACAGCCGCCTGGGTGATATTCAGTGCCTTCGGCATGCTGCCCTTCCTCATAGGAGGATATATCTCGAACATCACGGATGCTTATTTTGAAACCATGTCGGGTTTCACCACGACGGGAGCCACCATCCTTGACGATGTGGAATGGCTGCCCCACGGCATCCTCTTCTGGCGCTCGCTGATGCAGTGGATAGGAGCCTTGGGTATCGTCTTCTTCACCATAGCCATCTTGCCGTCCATGGTTGGCGGAAGCACCAAGGTGTTTGCAGCAGAAGTGACGGGACCTTTCAAGTCGAAGATTCACCCGCGTCTGTCCACCAGTGCCAAATGGCTGTGGTCTATCTACTTAGCCATCACCTGCGCCTGTATCATTGCCTACTGGCTGGCTGGAATGCCATGGTTCGATAGCCTCAACTATTCGATGACCACTACGGCGACGGGTGGTTTTGCTCCTCATAATGACAGTGCCGAATACTTCATATCCCCCTTGATAGAATATATCAGCGTGGCTTTCCAGTTTCTCTCGGGCATGAACTTCGTGCTGCTTTATGCCATGGTGTTCAAGGGACAGATAGTCAACGTATTCCGCAACTCAGAGTTCCGCATGTACCTGTCTATCGTCTTTGCTTCCACACTGTTTATCATGTACATGCTAATAAGCTGTAACGACTACGACTTGGAACGGGCTTTCCGATGCTCGCTCTTTCAGGTAGTATCGTTCATCACGACCACTGGACTGTTCAATGACGATGCGGGACAATGGCCCCACATCACATGGGTTGTGCTGGGTTGCTGCATGTTCACCGGTGCCTGTGCAGGCTCAACCAGTGGCGGTTTCAAGTGTATTCGAGGAGTGATGATCATGAAGGTGCTGCGCAACGAGTTCAGGCGCATCCTGCATCCCAATGCCGTATTACCCGTGAAAATCAACGGTCAGAATGTGCCACAGGACAAGATTACAGGTCTCATTGCCTTCTTTGCAGTCTATATCATCATGTGTGTCATTTCTGCCACCATCATGATAGCCGTCGGCATAGACAACACCAATGCCATCACGATAGCCCTGAGCTGCCTGAGCAATGTAGGCCCTACCTTGGGCACGGAGATAGGTCCCGTGATGTCCTGGAGCTGTCTGCCTGATGGCATCAAGTGGATATGCTCCCTGCTCATGCTGATGGGACGTCTGGAAATCATGAGCGTGCTGGTACTCTTCACTCGCAGCTACTGGAAGGAGAACTGACATTCAGGCAGTTCTCTATATCCCGTTGCAGCTGCAAGAACTGCGGACAGCTGATATATCCCATGTTTCTTTTCAGCATGGTCGTAACGTCCGATATACTCTTTTCGTAACACGACATCTCATTATACATCTGCGTGCGGTGCATGGAGGTACGGTGAATCTCGTCCTCCCGCTCGGTGCGCAGTTTGTTGCATATCTTGGTCAGCAGCGGTGAGACGATAGCCTCAAACAGATGATGACCCTGTATATATAAATAGGTGTACGATGGCAATACGCCCAGCTTGTGTTCCATCTCGTCACGCAATGCCATCCAGGAGTTCTTGGCATGTGGAAAGCGGCGCTGCATGATATTGATTTGCCTGCGCACCTTAGAACGCAGATGTTCCAGTGCGGGGGCAGGATTGGACACATCCAGCCGTCCCACGTCTACTATCCTATTGAAGTCGGTGATGGAGAAGTCGGGATAATGACCATAACGGTATACCCAGACAGACCAGACAAAAAGGGGATGGATAATCTCAGAGAACTCTCTGAAGAAATCGACGAAGGGAAAAATGGCATGGTCGTTGAGCGTCACCATCACACATACCTGATGCAGACTCTCGGCATAACACTGATAGTTCTCGATGGCATAGACATAGGTATGGAAGACATAGGGATTTTCCAGCACCTTGCGTGAAGTGTCCGTCACCCCCTGCAGCATATAGTCGTAATCGGCATCAACACAGGCTATCATGTCTCTGCCGGCGCCCTGTTCCATCAAAGCCATGATGGCAGACTTCTTGCCTCGCGACAATACTCCGCGAGCCGGAAGCATCACCTCGAAATAGCGTTCCTCGTTCTCGAATCGCGCCAGCACCGTGCGCCAGAAGAACACATCGTCATAGCTCTCCACATACGCCACAATCTTTCTGCGTGCCTTCTTCGACCTCATGCTGTTGGCAGCCTCCAGAAACTGCGACGTAATATTTTCCTTCAGTTTCTTACTCATTGCCAAGCCCTTTCTTTCTCATGCTATTGGGTTACCAGGATATCGCTCACCTCCGTCACCTTGTCCATCCATCCGTTCATGATGACAGCCGGCGAGTGGGTGGTCAGTATTATCTGTACATGGGGATTGAGACTGACAATCATCTCTATCAGCTTTTGCTGCCACTCGACGTGCAGACTCACCTCAGGCTCGTCCATGAACAGTACATAGGGACGGTTGTCCTCGATCAATACCGTGAGCAGTATCACCAGCATCTGCTTCTCGCCGCTGGACAACTGATAGGGCGAGAGGGTCTCGCCAATCTGCGTGAAGAGAATCTCATTGCTGGTACGCACCAGACACTTGCCCGTCTCGGCAAAGAGCTTGTCAACCATATCCTGAAACTTCTTCTTGGCATTGGATATGCGCTGCGCCTCCACGGCGGCGTCTGCCCCACCCTGCTGCAAGACGGCAATGATACGATTGCCTATATTCACCTGATAGTCCAGATACTTGCGTTGCAACTGATACAACTGCCAGTCCAGTTCGGTAGCGACAGACGCATCGAGTATCTTGTTGACCGACTCGCTGGACATGAGCGGGCGGTCAAAACTGCGCACCACATCATACCTGACCCAGGTGGCATCGGCAGGAAAGACCTTCAGGCGCACCCCCGGCAACATGTTCTCAGTAAACTCGCCTCCCTTGACAAGCCCCTTGACCACCTTGTTCAGAATCGTACTCTTTCCGACACCGTTGACGCCACTGAGGATATTCACCTGCGGGTCCAGATTCCACACCACGTGCTTCTGTCCGCTCCACAACGATTCTATTTCAATCTGTTCTATGTAATCAGCATATTTTTGTATCATAAGCCTTCTGATTGATTTTCTTTCAGCAAATATAGCAATTATCCCCGAATCATGTATCATTTTCAGAAGCATTTAATGATAATTAAGTGATGATAAAAGACAACATGGTACGATTTGACTCTGTTTTTGCGCTTTTTTGAACTTTTCCATAAAAAAGTTGCAAAAATATTTGGTGGATTCAGATAAAAGCTCTACCTTTGCACCCGCAATCAAGAAACGAACAACAACGTTTCCTCTGATGCAAGGACATTGGGGTATGGTGTAATGGTAACACTGCAGATTCTGGTCCTGCCTTTCCTGGTTCGAGTCCGGGTACCCCAACAAGTTCAACCGCCAAGTGTTTCAATCAACACTTGGCGGTTTTTTATTACTTATTCATCTTTCGCAGGTTGGGAAACTTGAATTATTATTGTTCTATGCCGACAGGCTCTTCCTGATGCCCAACTATCTGTCGAGCGTCATCAAGGATAATGCTTTCCGTCTGAACTTTGCTACTCAGTCGGCCTTCGGAAAGTATTTCAAGCTACAAACGGGTACGGGTCCTAAGTTTTACAGGAATGAGCATGGAAGAATAGAAGAAACGCACTCGTAATATCATCACGACAGGCTTTCGTTTTATGTTTCGCAGTGGCGAACGTACGTTTCGCAGTGGTGAACGTACGTTTCGCAGTGGTGAACGTACATTCGCCACTGCGAAACATAAAACAAAAGGAACTTCTAAGAACATTCAGACCGCTATCCTTAAAACTTCAAGCAGGCTATGCTTGTAACTTCAGGCAGGCTGTGCTTCAAACATAAAGCAGGCTGTGCTTGAAATAGACAGACAGGATGTCCTGAGAGCAAGTTTTTTCAGTCAGAAGTCCTTGCATAATAGATACCTTCTTCAGTCTTTCCGTACTCCAGTCTACCCTCTCTTTGCAGTTGAAGCAGTGCCAGACACAGTTCAGTACCATCCAAGGATGTCACCTGTTCCAATTCTTTAAAGGTGTATCGGTAAGTCCTTTTCATCAAGTCGTACACCATACGACTATTTTTCTTGATAATCTCCGTATTGAACATAAGCTTTCTATTTTTTCTGCAAATTTACGAATAAACAGCCAAAGAAAAAAGGCGTTATCTGAGGAGAAATAGGCATTATATAAAAGGGGCTGTCCAGCATAGTATTTGCGGACAGCCCCTTGTGAATCATGCGATTTCTATCTGACGCTGGATTTGCTTGACATCATCCTTGGTCACTCTCGGCATACTAATGGTCAGGACACCATGTTCGACTTTAGCAGCAATACCCTCCTTCTTGACATCCTCTGGCAAGACGTAAACCTGCTGGTAGTTGGAGTAGCTGAACTCGCGGCGCAGATAGTGCTCCTTCTTGTTCTCCTCCTTGTGTTCCATCTTGTTCTCGATGGTAACCTCAAGATTACCGTCGCTGTTAAGGTTTACACGGCAGAATTCCTTCTTGATGCCAGGAACGGCAAATTCCATGGTGTATTCGCTACTGTTTTCCCTGACGTTGATTGCCGGAGCTGTAGCCTTCATCTTAGGCATCCAATCATTGTTGAAGAACTCGTCGAACATTGTTGGGAACCAACTGTTTGAACTCATAACCGGTAACATAATAACCTCCTATTTTTAAATGGTTTATAAATATTGTTTGTTCAGCTTCGAGCCCCTGTGGAGCTTTCCGCCTTCACCTAAGTTCCTGCAATTCACGTTCCCGTTTATGCCTTCGTGTCAACATGTCATGAAGGCTTAATTTATTTAACTGTTTCTGCCTGTTTGTCATGAAAAGAGTGCCGAATCGTTTTGGCATAATTGACAACAAATACTTTCATGTTTCCATCGCATATAACGGCACAAGGCTCCCATGATCAGAATGCTTTCCACAGCCAGTTATCCTTCTTAAAGAAAAATAATCTATCCTGCCTTTTCTTCTAACCATACAGGCAGAAAAAAACCGCCAAGCAGCCGTATCTACGGATTGCTTGGCGGATGAATGGGTTGACATTATGTCAAGGGCGCAACCATGCCCAACGGTTGGCCCAGTCTTGCATGGACTCCTGACGCACCTGTATCTGCGACTGGGCACCGGCACAGCGGTTCCAATAGTCAGCAGGAAGATAACTGTCCGTCCACCATTGGCTGCCGACGATATAGTCGGTGGACTTCGGAGCTACATCCCAGGTGTTTTCAATCGTGATTTGACCCTTGATGGGAGCGAAGCCGGCTATCGTCGAGGTGATGGTATAGTCGAGAGTTCCGGTGTAATAAGTGGAGTGGCGAAGCACATAGAGACCGTTTCCTTTGTAATAGCCCTTCCATTGCTGTTTGCGGATGTCAAGGGTGATGCAGGCTGAGTCGATGGCTACATCTTCACGTACCGGACCCTTCAGTTGCCACTCGATGATACCACATATCTGAGCTGTGTCCTTGGCAGTGGTAGCTCCATAGAAGACACTGCGGGGAGTACGATGGCAGGGGACAAAGCGTCCTGCCCACGACTGCTGTTCGGGACGGGCAGGGTCGCCCTTCATCATATAGAGCAGCGAAGGGGTATCGCCCATCTTGGGATTGCCTTTGTAATAGGAGCCGAAGTCACGACCCAGATGACCCACGTCCTTGATATGGGTATCGTAAAAACCTACATTCCATTGGTCTTTGTTCTTCGAATCATAGATAAAGCCACGATAGGTTGTATTGTTCTCTATCATCCACAAGTCGGGAAAATGCTCAATGATATAGCAGTAAGCATTGACACCCCACTTCTTGTTAGGTCCGCCAATCCAGTGGACTCTCAGTTTGGGGGCTATATCGGGTGCGTCATGCAATGCCTGTGCCACATCTTCCAAGCAGCCCCATACCAAGACATACAGCGGACGGTCGTCCTTCTTGCGAGCCTGTCGGATAATCCACTCCGACCCTTCTGTAGGCTCACCATAACCACATGCGGGAGCCTCTGTCATACGTCCCTGCTTGACTAAACGGCGAAGGGCCTTGGGCTTTATCAGTCCGCGGACATGCTTTTGCAGCACTGGCAGATCTTTTTCGTAGATGTCTATCATGCGGAAGATTTCCTTCGTCGAACCGTCACCATACGAGGGCGAGGAGATGATACCTTCCAAATCGAAACGGTCGGTATACATCAGCAAGTGGGTCATGGACTGGTTGTCGTCAGGGTCTGTACCTCCAATGTCAGTGCTGACGATAACTCGGTGGAGCGTTTGTGCCTGTAAGCTAATGACTGACAGTGACCACAGCATGGTGACTACTGTCCATAAAGCAATTCTCTTCATCGTTTTCTTTTGTCTTAGTAGTTTGTTTTTATTTAGTAATGGTAAAATAACTTAGTTTGATTGATTCATGCAAATATACGAAATAAAAAATAATACGAAACAAAACTCAAGCATAAAATTGAACACCTGTCCTACATTTTAGGTTTATTTCACTTTACATCATGGAGAATTTCAATACCCCAGACTTGTCATATTCTAACCTGCACTGTTCAATGAAATCCAAAGGAAAAGAATCAGCCCGAGGAAGTGACCAAAATGTTTTTTATCATCACTAAACTCGCAAACAGGATGCCCAATGCTGACGAATACAGATATTTACAGAATCGTAACATGGGTGTAACTGAATGGTAGCATGGGTGCCTTACCTTTGCAGCAGAAATTTCAATGGCACAAAATGCAAAAAGCGAAACTATTATTGTTAGGCACCTGTCTCATGTTTGGGGCGGCTGCCATGGGACAGGAAGGAACTCCTGTTGAGGCGTTCTTCAAAAGAGGAAAGCTCCATCTGCGCAGCAAGGACAACAACTTTCATCTGTGGTTTGACAACCGCGTGAATATCGAGTCATCGGTCTATTCTCCCACGGAAAGTGTGGACGGACTGACCTCCAAGACAAACAAGGATCTGGAAGAAGATGACGGAGAATTCCGCTTCAGTAACGGAACGATTATCCGACGGGCACGCTTTGGCATCAAAGCGACACTGTACGAGAAATGGTTTGCCGAACTGGATGTCGACTTCGCCAACAACGAGGTGGAAATCAAGGACATGTTCATGGGCTACAGATTCAACGACCACTGGAATGTGAAGCTGGGTAACTTCAAGGTTCCCATGAGCATGGAGCGAGTGACCAGCTCGAAATATCAGATGACAGCCGAACGACCGATGCCAGTAGAGGCTTTTGCCGACGGCAGACGTCTGGGTATAGCCGGCACCGGATGGGGGCGTGGCTGGTGGGCTTCGGCGGGAGTGTTCGGACGCAGTGTGGACATTCTGCAGAAGGAACGCAACCGAGGCAATGACGGCTTTGCACTCGCCGCAAGAGCAGCTTTAAGCCCTGTCAACAACAAAGACATGACCGTACATGTCGGCGGATATGTCAACTATCAGGAACCGTCTTACGAGGGCAGCAGTGACCGCATGGTTCTCTTCCGCACACTTCCGGAAAGCAGGGTGGACCACAGACGTTTTGTCCAGGCAGAAATAGAGAATGTGAACAACTATGTCACCTTGGGCTGGGAGCTGGGATTCCGCTATCGCAAGTTCCTAACTTACGGTGAATATATCTTCAATACGATATCCCGCTATACCTACGAAACTAAAGACGTGAAGACAAGCCTCAAGAATGCCCAACTCAACGGATGGTATGCCCAGGCTTCGTATATGATATTAGGTGAAAACCGCATGTACAGTCCGGGAGATGCCGAGTTCGGACCCATGAAGACACGTCGCAGGGGAGGCAATCTGGAGATTGCAGCGAGAGTGAGCCATATCAACATGAACGACTGGCACGATTCGCGCGCATATATCACCGGCGGCGAAGCTACTGCATGGTCGGCATCACTCAACTGGTATCCTGTCAGCAACGTAGTCATCGGACTCAACTATACCTTCATGGACAACGACAAGTATGCCGATTCAAAGGGACAAATCACCGAGGCGGGGAAAGCCCTGAAAGATGCTCGTCCTGACGGTATCGACTTCAGCATCTTCCAAATGCGCACACTGATTTCTTTCTAACTCATCATCAATAACATATCCAAAAAAAAACAATGAAAAAAAACATATTCTATCTATCTGTACTCTGTCTTGCCGCCATGTCACTCAGCGGCTGCAAGACTGACGATGAACCTGTGTGGGAAACCGTTGTCGTGCCTCCCACAGAAACCCCGGGAGAAAGTGAAACAGGGAATGGTCAACAGGAAGAAACCGCCGACTTCAGAACCATCAGACTCAACGAACTGGACGGCAACAAGCCGAAGTATATCGAGCTGTATAACACTTCATCACAAACCGTGGACATCTCTGGGATGAAACTTCGCAAGAATGGAGATGAAATGGTTTATGAGGCTCCTGCCGGAACGAGTATTGCAGCAGGCGGTTTTCTGGCTCTGCTGTCCGACCAGACGGATTATTCCATCGGCTTCTCTGCCGGCTTCTCAGCAAAGAAATCCGTCCAGATAGAACTGCTGGGACCGGACGGAACAGTGGTGGATATCTTCAAGAACCCCAGCAAGGCTTCGGGCAATGTATGGGATGAGACAGACCCGAAATACAATGGGGATGCAACAGGCGAAGCCTATGGCAGACAGCCTGACGGTACGGGTGAGTGGTATATGCTCAAGAGCACCATGGGCACTTCCAACAACGACTCTCCCGCCACAGACAAAATCTCGTGGTAAGTGAAGGTAAGTATTGATAAAAAATAAATACCTGACGAGAGAAGCAATCACGGATAATCAGAAATCAAACAAACAAGAACATGAAAAAGATGTACACATTGAAAAATCTTGCCATTGCCCTGGCAGTGGCTCTTGCCATGCCCACGGCGATGTTTGCTCAGGAAGAAAACAAGGTATTGTTCTATGAGTCATTCGACAGTCTCAACGGACAGGGAGGCAACGACGGCTATTTCGACAATGACGAAGCCGCTGGAGTGGAAGTAGGCGCAGAAGATCTGCTCTCTGCCGAAATTCTTGACAACAAGGATGGATGGGGCGACTTTGTGAAAGTGGCTATATGCAACAAGTGTATTCGCATTGCCACGAAAAAGAACAGCGGTGCCATCACCACGCCTGCCTTCACAGCCAAAGGCAATGCCAC
>CAMAHD010000076.1 GCA_945834405.1 uncultured Prevotella sp.
AAAAAAGTTGTACCTTTGCAAGCCAAAAGCGAATCATATATTTATTTAAATCATAACAACAACAATGAAAAAAGGTATTCATCCCGACAACTATCGCCCCGTCGTATTTAAGGATATGTCCAACGGCGATATGTTCCTTTCACGTTCTACCTGCAAGAGCAATGACACCGTAGAATTTGAAGGCGAAACTTACCCACTGGTAAAAATCGAAATTTCAAGCACCTCTCACCCCTTCTATACCGGTAAGAGCAAGCTCGTGGATACAGCTGGTCGCGTAGACAAGTTCATGAGCCGCTATGGTAAGGCTTCGAAGAAATAAAGATATTACCATTTATTATTCAAAGAGTGCGTCGAAGTAGTTGCATATACTTCTGACGCACTCTTTATTTGTTTACATGCTATCACCCCCAATCCAATGGGTACAGCCTTTCGGACAAAATATCCCCTGAGCCACAAAAGCAAACAAAAATTGGGCAATCTTCTGTTGAAGACCGCCCAATGAATGCTACTAAACTACTATTTTACCATTATTACCAATAATCCTCCTGCTCACGCAGAAGAGATTATTCAATCTAATTACCTCATACTATTTTTTTCTTACCTTAAAGACTTTCTCAAATAATATACCTATGTATTCTCTCAAAATATCTTCGATAGCCTCCATTCCTCATAGGGCTCATCATAGTCTTTTCTAAATGCAAAATTAATGATGATTCTACATTACAGCATCACTGTGGTATTTTATTAAGCATAAAATCCGAATATTTTTGACATATATCAATCATCATCTAACAATCTTAGGTAATATTTCTAAAAACATTTGCTGATAAGATGAAAAATGCGTATTTTTGCGATGATTTAATAGCACTAACATCAAGAACAAATAGAAAATGAAGACAATTTTTGATTTTTCCGTCAAAGACAGAAAAGGTAAGGAAGTTTCACTGAAGGAATATGCCAATGAGGTATTGCTGATTGTAAATACAGCTACCAAATGCGGCTTCACCCCACAGTATGAGGAATTGGAGAAACTTTACGAAAAATACCATAGTCAGGGATTTGAAATCCTCGACTTCCCCTGCAACCAATTTGGACAACAGGCGCCTGGTACGGACGAATCTATCCATACCTTCTGCAAAACAACATACGGAACGGAATTTCCACGATTCAAGAAAGTGAAAGTGAACGGAGACGATGCAGACCCGATGTACAAATTCCTGAAAGAACAGAAAGGTTTTGCCGGATGGGACATGGAGCATCCCATCGCACACATCCTGGATGACATGCTCACCAAAGAAGACCCTGACTACAAAGAGAAGGCAGACATCAAATGGAACTTCACCAAATTCCTGACCAACAAAAAGGGCATGGTCATCGCACGTTTTGAGCCTACTGAAAAGATAGAGCATATTGCAGCAGAAATAGAACAACTCTTGGCACAATAATCTTCAATCATGAACACTATGGAACAGACGAAATGCCTGATAATAGGAAGTGGTCCCGCTGGCTATACGGCTGCCATTTATGCCGCACGCGCCAACTTGAATCCGATTGAGTATTGCGGCCTTCAGCCTGGAGGTCAGCTGACACAAACCACCACCATCGAAAACTTCCCCGGCTATCCCCAAGGGGTTGACGGCAATCAGATGATGATGGAACTGAGAGAGCAGGCAGAACGCTTCGGTACAGACATACGTGACGGCTCTATCGTCAAGGTAGACTTCTCCAAACGTCCCTACCTCATCACGGCTGAGGACGGCACGGAGATTGAAGCCCAGACCGTGATTATAGCCACTGGAGCCTCAGCCAAATACCTGGGTCTTGACGACGAAAGAAAATACAACGGCATGGGTGTTTCTGCCTGCGCCACCTGCGACGGTTTCTTCTACAGAAAAAAAGTTGTAGCCGTGGTGGGCGGTGGTGACACTGCCTGCGAGGACGCGCTCTATCTTTCAGGATTGGCAAAGAAAGTATACCTGATTGTCAGAAAGAACTATCTCCGTGCCTCCAAGGTGATGCAAGAACGGGTTATGCAGACTCCCAATATCGAGATTCTGTTTGAACACAATACCATCGGACTTTTCGGAGAAGACGGAGTGGAAGGTGCGCATTTAGTCAAGCGGAAGGGAGAACCCGACGAAGAGATGGTAGATATAGCCATCGATGGTTTCTTCCTTGCCATCGGTCATCAGCCCAACAGCGAAATCTTCAAGCAGTGGCTGGACACGGATGAAGTGGGCTACCTGAAAAAAGTGGACGGCACGCCCCGCACCAAGTGCCCAGGTGTATTTGTAGCTGGCGATGTTGCCGACCCAACCTATCGCCAAGCCATCACCGCTGCCGGTAGCGGCTGTCAGGCAGCCATTGAGGCAGAACGTTTCCTGTTGGCAGAGCAATCGTAAGAATCAGCAAGCCCTCAACAATAACATCAACTCACAAAAAGCCCCCGCTTCACAGCGAGGGCTTCTTTATAATTAATCAACCATAAACCTTAACCATTAAATATAATGATGTGTCTCGTATTGTTTTATACTGCAAAGATAAGAATAATCCAAAAAAGAGAGGTCGATTCATCATGACTTGAGGTTTAAAATGCGCTATAATCACTATTTTTCGACTAAAACTAACGGAAAATCAACTTTTTCACGAGAAAAAACTCATTTTCCACCTCAGATAACAAAGGAAAGCTGAAAAAAATGAGTACCTTTACACCTTGAAAAACCAACCCCAACGAAGTATGAACCTCCACATTATCCTCTCTATTGTAGCGGCCATCGTCGTCATCGCCCTCTTTCTGACAGGAAGATGGTTTTATTTTCGTACCATCCGAATCAGACAACAGGCTCAGATGAACGCCGTCTTCACGGACATCACACACGAGATTCTTACCCCTCTGACCATTCTCTCCTCCTCTATAGAAATCCTCAGAAGCAGCTCGCCAGAGAAAAAAAACGAATATGACATGATGGAGTTGAACATCCAGCGCATTGTCAGACTTCTTCAAGAGATACTGGAAACCAGCAAGTCGCAATCAGGCGAACTCAAACTGCTCGTATCGCATGGCGACGTGATGACCTATATCCGCAACACAGCTCTATGCGTGAAACCTCTCATGGTTCAACACGGACAGGAGTTCCATATCAGCTGCACTCCTGAAAGCATGATGGGATGGATAGACCCTGACAAGCTGGACAAGATTATATTCAACTTGCTATCCAACGCTGCCAAATATACCGGCGAACATGGCAGGATTGAACTGAAGGTTAATACCAACAAGACTTACGACCATGTCATCATCTGCGTCAGCGACAATGGGCACGGCATATCCAAGGAGCAACAGAAACATCTTTTTGAGCGTTTCTTTGACGGTGATTACAGACGTTTCCAGACGATAGGCAACGGACTGGGTCTGGCACTGACACGCGAACTCACCTACCTGCATGGAGGTACCATCAGCTGTGAAAGCGAAGAAGGTAAAGGCTGCACTTTTACCGTCACTCTTCCTATCAACAAAGAGGCTTTCGATGCCTCGCAGATTGACGAGAAGAACAAGATCAAACTGAACATCCCCAGCAGCAATATCCTCGACTTCAATGCAGTGAACATTGCAGAGGTGATGGCTAACGAAGAAAAGGCAGAGATGGCAGACGAAGAGGCATACAAGCTGCTGGTAGTGGAAGATAACACCCAGCTGCTGATGCTCATGAAGAGATTGCTGCGGACAGAATATACCGTCTTTACCGCCACCAATGGCGAAGAAGCACTGGAGATCATCGGCAAAAGGGAACTCGACCTGGTCATATCTGATGTAATGATGCCCAAGATGGATGGTAACGAACTGACCCGACAGCTGAAGGCCTCAGCCGACTACTGCCACTTGCCCATCATACTGTTGACGGCCCGCACGCAGGAGGAAGACAGGGAGGAGTCTCTGGTCATCGGAGCAGATGATTATATCATGAAACCATTTAAAATGGGAGATCTGAAGCTGCGCATCAACAATATCATCGAGAACAGAAAGCGTATTCAGCGTGACTTCAGCCGACAGACTATCGAGGAAACCAAGATCATGACCGAGCAGCCTTCGTCACCCGACAATGATTTTCTGAAAACTGCCATCGACCTTGTATACCAACATCTGTCCGATTCAGACTACGACCGTGATGCCTTTGCCAGTGACATGAACATGAGTCCTTCCTCTCTTTATAACAAACTGCGCTCCACCACGGGTATGAGTGTCAGCAGCTTCATCCGCGACATCCGCATGAAGGAAGCTCGCCGCATCATCACCAGCAACCCCAATGCACGCGTCAGTGATATTGCCTATCAGGTAGGATTCAAGGATCCCAAATATTTTGCCACCATCTTCAAAAAAGAATTCGGCATCCAACCCAAGGAAATGATGAAAGCCCCATCATCTCCACCTACGGGTAAGCCAGATACCGACAAAGGTTAGGAGACCGTTCAGCATCAGCAACTCATATCCAAAATGATAGCCGGCATACTCACGTGCCCATGTCTCCAGAGCAAAACAGAGCACTGGTGAAGCTATTGCAACATACGGCACCCAACGGTCTGCCACAGGCTGGCGTGTCAGCAATCCATAGGCAAAGAGTCCCAATAACGGACCATAGGTATAGGAGCAAAGTATATAGATAGCATCAATAACGCTGGTCGAATTGATACTTCTGAACAGAAGGATAAAGACTACAAACAAGACACAGATGGCAAGATGAACACAGCGGCGCAGGCGCTCGTCAGCCTCTTTGCCACAGATATCCACACAGAAACAGGTAGTCAAGGCTGTCAATGCCGAATCAGCACTACTGAAAGAGGCCGCCACTATACCTATGGTAAATAAGATGACCACAGGCATACCCAAGTTGCCTGAGGCAGCAAACATAGGCAGCAGTTCATCTCCCTGAGCAGGCAGTGACACTCCCTGACGCTGTGCCAACATAACCAGCAGTACCCCCAAAGCCAGAAACAGGAGGTTGGCTGGCAGGAACGCGACTCCATAGGTACACATGTCTTTTTGTGCAGAGCGCAAGGTTTTGCATGTCAGATTCTTTTGCATCATATCCTGGTCAAGTCCCGTCATCACAATCACGATAAAGATACCACTTAGAAACTGTTTCCAAAAATGTTGCTTTGACATCCAGTCGTCGAAGACGAACACCCTGCTCATATCGCTCGAAGCTACTGTCCGGACCGCCTCAACAGCACTCATATCCAAGGCAGCAGCCACCTGAATGAATATCAGCATGACAGATGAGAACAGACAGGCAGTCTGAAAAGTATCTGTCCATACCAAGGTACGGATGCCTCCCCGATGGGTGTAGAGCCAGATAAGTACAACCATCACCACTACCGTCACCCAAAAGGGGATAGACAGTGCATCAAAGACAAAACGCTGAAGTATCATACATACCACATAAAAACGCACGGCAGCTCCCGTCATCTTGGAGAGCAGAAAGAAGGAGGAGCCGGTGACGTACGAACGTCTCCCTAAACGTTCTCCCAGATATCCATATATAGTAGTCAGGTTCAGACGATAATAGAGAGGCAGAAGCACGAATGCCACGACGACGTATCCCAGAATAAACCCCATACAGGTCTGCAGATAGGTCATATCTATCTTTGTCACCATGCCTGGAACAGACACGACGGTGACTCCACTGATAGACGCTCCTACCATGCCAAATGCCACCATATACCAGGGGGAGCGGCGTTCTCCCCTATAAAAAGTTTCGTTGTTGGATTGACGCGCCGTCAGCCGACTCAATACGAGCAACACGGCAAAATAAACGAAAACAGTAAATACGATTATCATGATACTTTCATCATTTCCATCAATAGTTCTACGGCTTTTTCTACGGTTTCCACCTGACTGATGACCATGGATCGCTTACCCTTAACTTCACGCAGATTGCAGCGTCTGGGATGGCGAGAGATGTAATTCAGCAGGTTGTCAAAGACGGAACTGCGATAATAGGGACTGTTGGGGTCAGAGACAAAGTAGAGCATCATCCGCTGCTGTTTCAGAACAATCTTCTCACAACCCATCTGTTTGCCCATACGGCGAAGGGGCACCACTCTCATCAGTTCTTCCGCGACAGCCGGAATATCTCCGAAACGGTCCTTCAGACGTGTCCGGTAACGCTCCAGCTCTTCATCCGTGCTCAGACTGTCCAGCTCACGATACAGGAGCATGCGCTCACTGTCGCCAGGAACGAAGCGTACAGGGAAACACATCTCGATATCACTCTCCAGAACGCAGTCCTCCACAAAATCTCCTGCATCGCCTCCCTTCATCTCTAATTCGTCAGCATACATATCGGCAAACTCCTCGTTTTTCAGTTCTGCCACTGCCTGATTCAGAATTTTCTGATAGGTTTCATAACCCAGGTCAGCAATGAATCCGCTCTGCTCTGCACCAAGCAGGTTGCCAGCACCTCGAATGTCTAAGTCTTGCATGGCTATGTTGATACCGCTTCCCAAGTCCGAGAAATTCTCCAATGCCTCCAGTCTTCTGCGCGACTCTTGACTCAAAGCAGCCAAAGGTGGAGCCAGCAGATAACAGAAAGCTTTTCTGTTTCCTCTGCCCACACGTCCTCTCATCTGATGCAGGTCGCTTAATCCAAAGTTATGTGCCCCGTTGATGATGATGGTATTGGCATTGGGGATGTCTATACCGTTCTCTACGATAGTGGTAGAGAGCAGCACGTCATAGTCATAGTTGGCAAAGTCGAAGATAATCTTCTCCAACTCATCAGGTTTCATACGCCCATGACCGATAGCGATGCGAGCATCGGGCACATATTTATGTATCATGTCAGCGATACGGGTGAGGTCATTGATACGGTTATTGACGAAATAGACCTGTCCGTTACGGCTCAACTCAAACTGGATGGCATCGGCAACTATCTCATGGCCTAAGGTATGTATCTCTGTTTGGATGGGATAGCGGTTAGGAGGCGGTGTCTGGATGATACTGAGGTCACGCGCGCCTACCAGAGAGAACTGCAGGGTACGAGGTATGGGGGTGGCACTCATCGTCAGTGTGTCTACATTGACCTTCATCTGTCGCAGTTTTTCCTTCGTAGCCACACCGAACTTCTGTTCCTCGTCAATGATAAGCAATCCCAAATCCTTGAATTTTACTGACTTGCCTATGAGTTTATGGGTGCCTATCAGGATATCCACCTTACCAGCAGCCAAATCAGCCAAGAGTTCTTTCGTCTGTTTGGCTGTTCGTGCCCTCGTCAGATAATCTACTCTGACAGGAAAATCTCCCAGTCGCTTTTTGAACGTCTGAAAATGCTGATAAGCCAATACGGTGGTAGGAACAAGTACAGCCACTTGCTTGGAGTCGCAAGCAGCCTTGAAGGCAGCGCGCACCGCCACCTCTGTCTTTCCGAATCCCACGTCTCCGCATACCAGTCGGTCCATCGGCCGGTGTCGTTCCATATCAGCTTTCACGTCTGCCGTCGCCTTCATCTGGTCGGGCGTATCTTCATATAGAAAACTGGCTTCCAGTTCATGCTGCATGAATGAGTCGGCACTGAAAGCAAATCCCCTCTCCTTACGTCGTTGGGCATAGAGTTTAATCAGGTCGCGCGCTATATCCTTGAGTTTTTTCTTGGTACGCTCCTTCAGCCGTTCCCACTGTCCGCTGCCGAGATGACTCAGCCGTGGCGGTTCGCCGCTGTCCTGAGCCTTGTACTTGGATATCTTGTACAGGGAGTGGATAGAAACATATACTGCATCTCCATTCTGATACTGCAGTTTTATCATTTCCTGAAAACTGTCACCATGAGGCATACGCACCAGTCCGCAGAAACGGCCAATACCATGATCTATATGCACGACAAAGTCGCCCAGTTCAAACTGCTTGATTTCCTTGAGTGTCAAGGCAACCTTACCACCTCGTGCTGTATCAGAACGGAGATTATATTTATGATAACGGTCAAAGATCTGATGGTCAGTAAAGAGACATACTCGCAAGTCATGATCGACAAAACCTTCATGCAAGGTCCTTTCTACGGGATTGAATGTCACGGGCTTGGGTTCCGTTCCCAATATCTCCTTGAGTCGTTCATTCTGTTTCTTGCTGTCAGCAAGGATATACAGCTGATATCCTTGCAGCAGATAGTCTTCGAAGGTCTGCTTCAACAGGTCGAAGTTCTTATGAAACAGGGGCTGTGCCTGGGTATGGAAAGTGATGACGGCATCACTGGGCATCTGTGGCCGATGACGCAGTTCCACCCTTTTGAAATCCAGTATCTCTCGGGCAAACTGCCTGCCATCTGTCAAGAGTGTTTCCTTCCGCATCTGTTCCAGCAGGGTTTTCTGTTCCATCTCCGTGGCTCCCTCTAACTGCTCTGTCAAGGCTTGCTGTGCAAAACCCGCCTCATATACCTGGTCGATGGTGTCACGGACAAAGGTCAGGTCTTTCTGCACGATGATTGCCGGTACACTCTGATGGATAAAATGTAGCAACGACACCTTATTTCCATCCATTTTCGATATTTCCGGCACTATCTCCACCTCTTGCCGCTTATCCTTGGACAACTGGGTGTCAACCTCAAAGGTACGTATCGAATCCACCGTATCTCCAAAAAAGTCTATGCGAAAAGGATATTCGCTATTGAAAGAAAAGACATCAAGGATGCTGCCTCGCAAGGCAAACTGCCCCGGTTCGTATACATAGTCAACCTCCGTAAATCCCAGCTCTCGTAGCGATGTCAATACAGTAGCCAGCTGATAGTCAGTGTCCACCATCAAGCGGAGCATCCTGGTATCCAGTTTCTGACGGTCTGCCACCCTTTCAGCGATTGCTTCCGGATAGGTAACGATACAGGTTGAAGCCCCCTGCCTCCCCTGTTCTGCTTGTTGAGCCATCTGACTGATGCGTGTCAGCACCTCTGTACGCAATATCTCATTGGCAGAATCGCGATGACCATATTTCACAGCTCGTCGGAAGGAGGAAGGGAAGAACAAGGCATCATCTCCCATCATCTGATGCAAATCATGGTAAAAATACCCTGCTTCGTCAGCATCATTCAGGATGAAGAGTGTCAAGGACGACTGTCGTTGTGCCAATGCGCCAAACACCATCGGAGCTGCCGAAGCCACCAGTCCTTCCAATGAGACCGTCTTCACATCACTCTGCTTCAAACACTTAGCCAATGCACCTATCTGTGGCAGGCCCGCATATATCTTGTCTAATTCGTTCAGGTTCATACTTTTATTCAGGAGGATTCTATAAATTAGCTTTGTCAGACTTTTGAGTTTTTTTCGAGTTCAGATTGTCAGTTGAAGAAGTCGTGTAGCGAGCTACACGACTGATGAGAGTGGAGAACCCACCTTAAATAAACCGGATGTCTGCAATCACTTGTTCTCCCACTTGTTCATTCAAGCGTCTGACCAGCTCGGAACGCCTCATGCTCAAGTCAGCTCTCAATGCAGGACTGGTTAGTCGGACATACATTGTCTGGTTCTGTATAAAGGTTTCGGTGGTATAGCGCTGGGCTATCACTCCCCCCACTTGTGGCCACGCAGCAAGCAGCCGTCGCTGCAGCAGGGGAGTCTCCAGCCCCTGCGAACGCAGATTACGGAGTATCAGGTCCTTGATTAGTTGCACATCATGCTTAAACATCTTCTTGTCCCCCTTGTCCTTCCGTTTCCAAAGCAGTCACCTCTCCCTGCTCTACCTTATACATATTATATTCGCATACGCGCGCGCGTAGGATTCGATCCAGATGTTCTCTGTTGGTATCTGTCATGAAAATCTGTCCGAAGTCGTCACCGGCCACCAACTTGACGATCTGGTCTACCCGCTCAGAATCGAGCTTGTCAAAAATATCATCCAGCAAGAGGATGGGTGTTGTATGAGCAGCCGTATGATGCAGAAAATCGAACTGTGCCAACTTCACGGCAATGACAAAGGTTTTGTTCTGTCCTTGGCTTCCCTCCCTTTTCATCGGATGTTCTCCAAGAGTAAACACCAGGTCGTCACGATGCATGCCATGCAGCGAATAACCCACGACTCTGTCCTTCGCCCTGTCTCGTCTGATAACGTCCAACAAGTCGCCGCGCTGAGCATGAGACACATATTCCAGACCTACCTGTTCGCGCTGACCGGAAATGATATCATAGTATTTTTGGAAAAGCGGTTGCAGTTTGGCAACAAACTCACTCCGTTTCTGAAACAATAACACTCCACTCTCTGCCATCTGTTCCTCCCAGAGATCCAGCAGTGAAGCATCCGGCTCAGTCTCCATCTTCAGCAGGGCATTGCGCTGTTGCCAGGCACGGTTATAGGCAGTCAGCGCATCAATATAAGAACGGTCATACTGCGAGATAACCATATCCATCAGCTTTCTGCGTTCCTCACTGCTGCCTTCTATCAGCAGGCTGTCGGCTGGAGAAACCATGACCAGCGGCACCCGTCCTATATGTTCTGACAGTCTCTTGTATTCCTTTCCGTTGCGCTTGAAGTGTTTTTTCTGTCCGCGCTTCATGCCGGCATACAGTGCCAGTTGACTGCCATCATTCTCGTCCTCATACATACTGTCCAACACGAAGAAGTCTTCGTCATGATGAATCAGTTGTGAGTCAATAGCATTGAGCGCACTACGACAGAATGAAAGATAGTAAACCGCATCCAGCACGTTCGTCTTTCCTGCCCCATTGTGACCTATAAAACAATTGATCTTAGGCGACAATTTCAGTGAGGCACTGCGGATATTGCGGTAATTGAGAATAGATAGATTTTGAAGAATCATGTCTTACTTCTGTTCTTTTCAGTGCAAAGTTACACGTTTTAACTCGCAAAAACGAAAAAAGTCTGCAATAAATTTTACTATCTGCAATAAATTCCGTAATTTTGCGCCGAATTATCGACAAGAAAAAATAAAAACATCAAAATAATAATGGCAAACATCAAGGAACATCAGGGTACCCTCCAAGCAGAAGAGGTACTCAGCAGACAGGAATCATTCTTTCTGAAGTACAAAAAAGCTATCATCATCGGCGTAACAGCTATCGTTATCATCATTGCCGGTGTCATCGTTTATAACACTTATGTAGCTGCTCCCCGCGAGCAGAAGGCAAGCACCGCCCTTGCCAAGGGACAGGAGCTCTTTGCCAACGAACAGTACGACAAGGCACTCAATGGCGACGGTGCTAACTTTGCAGGATTCCTGAAGGTAGCCGACGAGTTCAGCGGCACCGATGCAGCCAATCTGGCAAAGCTGTATGCCGGACTGAGCTATGCCAAATTGGGCAAGTGGAACGAAGCTGCAACATGGATTGAGAAATTCGATGGTTCCAACGACCAGATGATCAGTCCCGCTGCCCTCGGCGCACTGGGCAATGCTTACGCTCATCTCAACCAGTTGGACAAGGCCGTCGAGACATTGAAGAAGGCTGCTGCCAAGGCAGACAACAACAGTCTTTCCCCCCTCTTCCTCGTTCAGGCAGGTGAGATTCTGGAGAGCCAAGGCAAGCAGGCTGACGCACTGGAACTCTATAAGCAGGTGAAGAACAAGTACTTCAACTCTTACCAGTACCAGACTATCGACAAGTACATCGAGCGTGCCTCCAAATAAGTTGTCTGTAGAGCTTATTCACCATCTATCAAGCATCAACATGGCAACCGCATTACACAACTTATCAGACTACGACTCGTCCACCATACCTGATGCCAGTAACATGTGCTTCGGCATTGTAGTGGCAGAATGGAATCCTGAAATAACCGGTGCTCTGCTTGACGGAGCTGTCAGCACATTGGAAAAGCATGGTGCCCTGCCAGAGAATATCCATGTGAAGACTGTTCCCGGCAGTTTCGAACTCATTTACGGCGCACATCAGATGACCCTGAAAGGTATGTATGATGCCATCATCATCCTTGGAAGCGTCATTCGCGGCGAAACACCACACTTTGACTATATCTGCCAGGGAGTCACTTCCGGTATCGCCCGTCTAAACACCACCAGCGAGATTCCCATCATCTATGGTCTGCTAACCACAGAAAATCTGGAACAGGCAAAAGACCGCAGCGGTGGCAAGTTGGGAAACAAAGGAGACGAATGTGCCATCGATGCTATCAAAATGGCAAAATTCTAACAACTCAGGATATATACACATATTCAAAAGAGGCTTGGTGTCCAGCACCAAGCCTCTTTTGAATATGTATCATCGCGCGTTTTATCTCTCTTCTTTCATCCAGATACGGAGCGGTCAATGTTCATCCATATACGTCCGTTTATCCCTATCTCAGCATATTCTTCCCCAACGCGCCATATACCACCTTGGCAACCAATGGTTTGCTGGTTTCTTCTGTCATACCATGTCCCAGACGACCGTAGATATAAGGCACCTCCAGACCTTTGATACAATAATGGGTAATATCAGCTACAAGATCCACATTGTCGATATCAAACTCTCCGTCCTCCTTGCCTTCTGTATAAACCTTTCGGAACAATTCTATCTCGTCTTCATCGAAATTTTTTCTCACCTTTTCCACCATCCATATATTTCTAAAAAACTCAGCACGCAGATTGCCATTGCGCACCACTGTTTCCTTGATCATGTTCAGATGGGTGTAAATCAGCTCTATGATTTTGTCCTGTGGTCGAATACGCTTGGCAGCAACCTCATCCAACTTGTCAGAAAGACGCTCCAACTCCGATTCTATAACTGCCGTATAGACTTCCTCTTTACTTTTAAAATAGGTATAGAGAGTACGGCGTCCTTTTCCTGAGGCCACCGCAATATCATTCATGGTCGTATTTTCCATGCCTTTCTTGGCAAATAGCTGACGCGCTACATCCACTAATTTCTGACGAGTTTTAGATATAGACATAATATTAATCTTCCATTTAAATAACACTTGCACATACGTACAACCATGTGCAAAAGTATACATTTAATTCGGATTGAGCAAAAAAAAAGAACAGAATTTGCGCGCTATATACCAATTTTATATGTTTTGCTCCTCTCTAACTAAAAAAAAGCGTGAAATATTTGCACAATCCAAATAAAAGCCGTACCTTTGCACCCGCAAACAAGAAATAACATCGCGGAGTGGAGCAGTTGGTAGCTCGCCAGGCTCATAACCTGG
>CAMAHD010000077.1 GCA_945834405.1 uncultured Prevotella sp.
TTGCCGTCTTCACACTTCTCGATGTTCTCGGCGTAAGTCACCTGATTCAGTCCCAGTTTCTGTGCAACCTGTGGACCAACCTGTGCAGTGTCACCATCGATGGCCTGACGACCGCCGATAACGATGTCAACATCACCAATCTTCTTGATAGCAGTAGCAAGCGCATAAGAGGTGGCAAGAGTGTCAGCGCCGGCAAACAGACGGTCGGTCAGCAACCAGCCTGTGTCAGCACCGCGATAGAGTCCCTGTCGGATGATTTCTGCAGCACGGGGAGGTCCCATGGTCAGAATGCCGACAGTAGAGCCGGGATTCTGCTCTTTCAGGCGGAGAGCCTGCTCAAGAGCGTTCAAGTCTTCTGGGTTGAAAATGGCGGGCAGAGCGGCACGGTTGACCGTTCCTTCGGCAGTCATGGCGTCCTTGCCCACGTTTCGCGTGTCAGGTACTTGCTTGGCAAGCACAACAATTTTTAAACTCATATCTGTTGATAGTTATTTGATGTGTCTTTTTAGGTTTTCACTTTATCCTTGCAAAAATACTACTTTTCTTTGTTTTGGCAAAGTTTTTTTTCATTTTTTGGCTGATTTGCCGTTAAACTTGTCCGTCATGTACATTTGTATGTGTTGATTATCTCCCTTTTATTTTTATCTCCCTTTTTATGTGAAGACTGTTAGTTTAACACTCAAAATAGTCTTTATTTATTGGATGAGACTGCTTATTTCGTAATAAATGTCAATTTTATCAGTATTTTCATTTCATTTTCTTCATTTTGTTTTTTCCATTGGGATATTTTTCGTAATTTTGTGCCCGTATGTGAAATTTAATTTGTTTTAACAGAAAGAGTTTATGGAAAAAAGACTGTCGTTGTTGATTGTCTCGCTCTTCCTCCTGCTGGGAGTAGCGTCGGCACAAACGAAGATTACCGGTACCGTAATAGCTCAAGAAGATGGACAGCCCGTTATCGGCGCCACAGTGATTGTGGATGGAGCCAAATTAGGTGTTATTACAGACGTAGACGGAAAGTTTACCATTACAGTTCCTTCTGGGAAGAAAATCCAGGTGAGCTATATTGGTATGAAAACACAAAAAGTTACGCCCAAAAACAACATGAAGGTAGTGCTCGAAACAGATGCCGCTACCTTGCAGGATGTGGTTGTAACGGGTATGCAGAAAATGGACAAGCGACTCTTCACGGGTGCAACGTCCAAGATTGATGCATCGGATGCGAAGATTGATGGTGTTGCGGATATCAGCCGCTCGCTTGAAGGTCGTGTAGCCGGTGTGTCCGTACAGAACGTATCGGGTACTTTTGGTACAGCGCCAAAAATCCGTGTCCGTGGTGCTACTTCTATTTATGGTAGTTCCAAACCCCTTTGGGTTGTGGACGGTGTCATCATGGAGGATGTGACCGAGGTGGATGCCGATGCCCTTTCATCTGGTGACGCTGAGACTCTGATCAGTTCAGCCATTGCCGGACTGAATGCAGACGACATCGAAAGTTTCCAGATTCTGAAGGACGGTTCTGCCACATCTATATATGGCGCGCGCGCGATGGCTGGTGTGATTGTCGTTACTACCAAGCGAGGTAAGGCTGGTGTGAACAATATCAGCTATACTGGTGAGTTCTCTCTCCGTCTGAAGCCCAGCTACAGAGATTTCAACATCATGGATTCTCAGGAACAGATGGGTGTTTACCGTGAGATGGAACGTGCTGGTTACCTCAACTTCTCTGAAACTTACCGTGCATCCGACAGCGGTGTCTATGGTAAAATGTATCAGTTGATGAACACCTATGACCCTGCAACAGGCCAGTATGCTCTTGCCAATACCCAAGAGGCACGCAATGCGTATCTGAGTCAGGCAGAGTTCAGAAATACCGACTGGTTTGACCTGCTTTTCAGCAATGCGATCTCTCAGAACCACTCTATCAGTCTTGCTTCCGGTACAGACAAGGCTCAGTATCGTGTATCTCTCTCGTTGATGAACGACCCGGGATGGTACAAGCAGAGTAACGTTGAGCGTTATACAGCTAACGTGAATGCCCTCTATAACATCAGCAAGAAGGTTTCGCTGAACTTCATCAGCAATGCTTCTTATCGTAAGCAGCGCGCTCCTGGTACCCTGTCTCAGAGTATTGACCCCGTTTCAGGTGAGGTTCGCCGCGACTTCGATATCAACCCTTATTCGTATGCTTTGAATACTTCGCGTACGCTTGACCCCAACGAGTATTATACACGTAACTATGCTCCCTTCAACATCTTCCATGAGTTGGAGAACAACTACATGGACCTGAATGTGGTTGACACCAAGTTCCAGGCAGAGTTGAAGTACAAACCCATCAAGACCGTTGAGCTCTCAGCCATTGCTGCCTATAAGTTCTCAACGACCACTCAGATGCACGAAATCCATGACAGCTCCAATCAGACAGAGGCTTATCGTGCGATGGGCGATGCTACTATCCGTGATGCCAACCCTTGGCTTTATACCGACCCCGATGTACCTAACTCACTGCCAGTGAGCGTACTGCCCTATGGCGGTTTCTATCGTGAGACCAAGTACAACATGAATAGTTATGACTTCCGTGCCACTGCATCTTATAATGATGTGTATGCCGAGGACCACAGCGTGAACGTCTTTGGCGGTATGGAAATCAACTCCATAGACCGTCGCAGAACCTGGTTCCAGGGTAATGGCATGCAGTATGACATGGGTATGCTGGCACACTTCGACTATCTGATGTTCAAGCAGATGCAGGAGGAGAATACCCAGTATTTCACCATCAGTGATACCTACGCTCGTTCAGCAGCCTTCTTCGGTACCGTGAACTACGCTTACAAGCGCCGCTATTCTATCAACGGAACTATCCGTTATGAAGGTACCAACAAACTGGGTATGAGTACCAGTGCTCGCTGGTTGCCTACCTGGAACGTGTCAGGTGCTTGGATTATTGACGAAGAACCCTGGTTCGAAAAGGTTGCCGATGTGCTCTCTCATGCCAAGGTTCGCGCTTCTTACTCTCTGACTGCTGACCGCGGTCCTGCTTTCGTTACCAACTCTCTGCCCGTTATCGTCAGCTACAACCCCTGGCGTCCTACGGCAGGAGCTACTGAGTCGGGACTTGCCATCGCTGATATCGAGAACTCTGAACTGACCTACGAGAAGAAGCACGAGTTGAGTATCGGTGCCGAGGTAGGTTTCCTCAAAGACCGTATCAACCTGACCTTCGACTGGTATCGTCGTGACAACTTCGACCTGATTGGTACCGTGAATACAGCAGGTGTGGGTGGTGTCATCGACAAGTATGCCAACGTAGCCAGCATGCGCTCACACGGTGTTGAGGTTGCTGTTTCTTCACAGAACATCGTGACCAAGGACTTCCGTTGGTCTACAGACTTCGTCTATGCTTATTCCAAGAATACGGTAACCGACTTTGCTACCAATGCCCGTGTCATCGACCTGATTACCGGTACCGGTTTCACCATGAAGGGTTATCCCGTTCGTTCTCTTTTCTCTTATGACTTCCAAGGTCTGAACGAAGACGGTATTCCAACCTTCATCAATGAGGAAGGCGTTGTTACTACCAGCGAACTGAACTTCCAGGACCGTAACAACAAGGCACACCTGGTTTATGAAGGTCCTACAGACCCCACCTCAACCGGTTCGTTGGCAAACGTCTTCACCTATAAAGGTTTCAAGCTGAATGTGTTTATCACTTATGCCTTCGGCAATGTGGTACGTCTCGACCCCGTCTTCTCCAGCAAATACTCCGACCTCGATGCGTTGCCTCGTGAGTTTAAGAACCGCTGGACCGTACAGGGCGATGAGAAATTCACCAATGTACCTGTTATTGCCGACCGTCTGCTGAACAGCAAGGACACTTACCTCTCATATGCTTACAATGCCTATAACTACTCAACAGAGCGTGTAGCCAAGGGCGACTTCATCCGTATGAAGGAGATTTCTCTGGCATACGACTTCCCCAAGAAGTGGTTTGCTTCATGGGGTATCAATGCACTCTCTCTGAAATTACAGGCAACCAACCTCTTCCTGATTTACTGCGATGACAAGCTGAACGGACAGGACCCCGAATTCTTCAATACCGGTGGTGTTGCTTCGCCTATGCCTAAGCAGTTTACTCTTACTCTCAGACTTGGTCTTTAATTTTCCAGTTTAATTTATATAAGATTCATCATGAAGAAAAAAATATTATTATTGTCAGGCGCAGTGCTTCTGCTCGCTTCCTGTAACGACTATCTCGACAAGATGCCAGACAGCCGTACCGAGCTTGACAGCGAAGACAAGATAACCAATCTGCTGGTAGCCGCATATCCCGACCAGCATGCCATCGTCTTGCAGGAAATGGCTTCTGACAATGCGATGGACAATGGTATGCAGTACTCTGTTGAGGATAAGTCGCAGGAGGAGGCATATCGTTGGAAGGATATCACGACAACATCACAGGACACTCCCAAGGCTTTCTGGCAGGAGTGCTATGGTGCCATTGCTACCGCCAACCATGCCCTGGAGGCTATTGAGAAGATGGGCAACCCGGCTTCGCTCCAGGCCCAGAAGGGTGAGGCACTGCTCTGCCGTGCATGGGGTCACTATCTCCTGTCTACCGTTTTCTGTCTGGGTTATAACCCACAGACAGCAGACATCGACCTGGGACTTCCTTATTCTACTGCTCCCGAAACCACAGTGCGTCCTTCTTACGAACGTGGTTCCCTGGAGCTGTTGTACAGCAACATTGCCAAGGATATAGAGGCAGGTATTCCCCTCATCAACGATGAGATTTACAATGTACCCAAGTATCACTTCAACAAGAAGGCAGCCTATGCTTTTGCTGCCCGTTTCTACCTCTATTATCAGAAGTGGGACAAGGTAATCGAATGTGCCAACTACGTGTTGGGTGACCAGCCTACCGCCATGCTCCGTGACTGGAAATCCATTACCGAAATGGCAGCCAACTTCGAGTCGCGCTGCAATACCTACGTATCTGTTTCCGAACCCTCCAACCTGATGTTAGAGACCGCTCTCTCCAGCATGGTATACTGGCTGGGTCCGTACTCTATCTCGCGCCGTTATGGCTACAACAAGACCTTTATCTGCCAGACAGAAGGCTTCCGTGCCAACGGTATCTGGGGTTCCTCTTCCAATCTCTACATGGCAAACTCCTGCTGGGGTCTGGAACAGAAGATAGTCATCTCCAAGTATTATGGTTACTTTGAGTTTACCGACAAGGTTCAGCAGATAGGCTTTCGCCGCAACGTGATCGTCCAGCTCTGTGCCGACGAGACCTTGCTCTGCCGTGCAGAGGCTTATGCAAACCTGGGACAGTACGACAAGGCTGTTGAAGACATCAACTACTGGATGTCTACCAATGTCAAGAACAGTCCCAAGACGACGCTCGCAGCCATCGAGGATTTCTATGGCAAGATGGCATATATGGAAGACACATACGGACGTCCCGTCATTGCCAATGCCTACGGAACTCCCAAGAAGCGTCTCCATCCTCTCGGTTTCAGCCTGCGTGATGCTTCACACGAGGCTCTTATACATTGCATCCTCTTCATGCGCCGCTGCCAGACAGCCCAGGAAGGTCTGCGCTGGATGGACATCAAGCGCTGGGGTATCGTGATTGCACATAATAATGACGGTGGTGCCGTGGACAGTCTGACACTCAACGACCCACGCCGTGCCTTCCAGCTGCCTGCTGACGTCATCGATGCCGGCATCACTCCCAACCCCCGAGAAGAAAAGTTATTAACCAATGATTTTATTAGACAATGAAACTGAAATATCTCCTTTTTGCTGCTGTTGCCATGCTCACCGTCTCTTGCAGTGAGGATGACCTCGACTCCAAGAGCATCTTCAGCAACGAGACAGCAACTGAGCAGAACGACTTTGACCGTTGGCTGCAGAAGAACTATGTTGACAACTACAACATTCAGTTCAAGTATAAGTTTGAGTACAAGGAGTCTGATACGCAGTACAATCTCTCTCCTGCCGACTATGACAAGGGCGTAGCTTTGGCAAAGCTGACCAAGTACATGTGGCTGGAAACTTACGAGACGATATGCGGTCTGGACTTTATCCGTACTTACTGCCCCAAGGTGATGCACTTGGTAGGCTCGCCAGCCTTCAATGAGGATGGAAGTATCGTGCTGGGTACTGCCGAGGGTGGTATGAAGATTACGCTGTACAATGTGAACAGTATCGATTTGAACAACCTGAGTCTTGACTTCCTCAACCACTGGTATTTCCATACCATGCACCATGAGTTTGCCCATATCCTCCACCAGACTAAGAACTATCCTACCGAGTTCAACAACGTGACTAAAGACTCTTACCAGTCTACCTCATGGGTGAACCTGAAAGACAGTGTCACTGCCTGGAAGATGGGTTATATCACTCCTTATGCCTCTATGGAGACTCAAGAAGACTTCGTAGAAATTCTCTCTACCTATATCACTACCCCCCAGAGCTATTGGGACTATGTGCTGGAGCGTGCCGACCCCAAATATTCTGCCACGATTCAGGAGGGTTACGAGTCTTATATCAAGGCTGACACCAATGGCCGCGAACTGATTTCTCAGAAACTGAAGATTGTCAGCGACTGGCTCAAGGAGGCTTGGGGCGTAGAAATCGACAGCCTGCGCAAGGAGGTTCTCTACCGTTCACAGCATTACCAAGAACTCGATTTGAAAGATTTATCCATTAAAGAAGACGCGAAACAATGAAAAAGAATCTATTCGTATTTGCTGCCGCTACAGCCCTGCTGTTCAGTGCTTGTAGCCCCGAGCAGGATGACTTCTTCTCAGACTCTTCAGCCAACCGTGCTGACCAGTCGATTATCAACGATATGGAGATCCTGACATCTGCTCCTTATGGCTGGTCAATGACCTATTTCCCCTCTGCCACTCAAAGCTACGGAGGTTTCAATTTCGTCGTTTCCTTCAGCAAGGATGGCAAGGTTACCTTCTCAGCCGAATCCGACATTTCGGATGACACATCCAAGAAGGCTACCAGTCTCTACAGTATCGTACAGAGTTCAGGCGTAACTCTTACTTTTGATACCTATAACGCCATATTCTCACTGATGGCAGACCCCTTTGCTCCTATTGCCGGTTCTTCCGGTGAAGGCATGGGCGGTGACAATGAGTTCTCCATCCTTTCAGCCTGTCCTGACAGTGTCATCCTGAAGGGACGTGCCTCCGGCAACAAGGCTGTACTCTATCCCATGAAGAATGACGACTGGAAGGGCTATCTCGACGAGCTATACGAGGTTGACTCCAAGATGTATGCCAGCAGTTATACCCTGCTTATCGGTGAAGACTCTATTACCGTCTCTACTGACATGCGCGGTCTGAGCATCACCTATATTGAGGATGGTAAATATGTTACTACCTATGCTTCTTATATCATCACGAAGAGGGGTATGGAGTTCTATAAACCATTTGAGTTCAAGGGCAAGACCATCACAGGCTTCAAGCTCGACGATGACAACGACGATAAGTTCGAATCCTTCGATGACCCCAATGTGCAGATTTTGCGCGACCCCATCAACAGGCAGTTTGTCAACAGCCTGTGGGGTATGGCCAATGAGAACATCGGAGCCTACGGACAGTATTACTGGAAGCGTTGGGCTACAGCGGCTGCCAATTCCGAATCCTTCCCCGGCGAGATTTTGCTTGCTGCCTTCGGAAAGTTTGGCTATAATGTCGGTCTCGTGTTTAAAACATGGAATGAGGACGAACAGGACTACATCGTTGGTCAGATTTATTTCGACTACGAGCTGGTTGGCGACAACCGTGTGATTCTGTCATGCCGCAAGACGGGTGATGATTACGGACAGATGATGTATGGTGAAGGTTACAACTATGCCTGTGCACCCTTCGGCTTGCTGAAACCCTTCGAGTTCGAGCTTTCTTCCGACAATCTGAAGGAAGGTATCGACTTGAAGTGTCTGACCGAAACCAAGGTGGGAACCAAGGTGTACAGCAATGACATGCATCTTACTCGCAGCTTCACTGCATGGCCTCTCAGAGACCCGGCAGACCGAGAAGACTGATAACTCTTCTTTTACATACAAGACTGCATACTTGGGTCGTAGCTACCTGAGTATGCAGTTTTTTCTTGCTCTTCCGTTCTTGGCTTGATATAAATCAAGTCGCGACTGGCGTTTGTTACATTAATTCAAATTTTTCTTCATATTTCTTTCAGAATGTTTCATTATTTCTAATTTAATATGTAATTTTGCAACGTAACAAATAATATAAATCATCAGCTTATGAAAAAGTTTACTCTATTGATGGCTGCTGCCTTTGTTTCCATAGCAGGCTCAGCCCAGATTGCCAAAAAGTCTTCTGAATTCAAGTCTATGACTCTTCAGAACAAATTCCAGCAGACTCTTCCGAGTCAGTACAACATGAAGTATCTGACCGCTGACTTTGACAAGCAGCAGGCTGACCAGAAGCTTATGCAGGAAATGCGTGACAACCGTCAGAATCCTCTCAAGCCCTTCAATATCAAAGAGGCTTATCAGCAGAGCAAGGTGTCCAAGGCTCCCTCTGATGAAAATTGGGACCTGGCTCTCCACTCTGGCGTGATTTTTGGAGAATTACTAAAATCCTTTTCTCCTTACACCTTTAATCCCGGTATTTATCAGAAAGATGGCAATGACCTGTATGTAGACTTCTACTTTGGCTTGCAACCCGTCAAGGGAACCATTTCCAAGGTTGACAATTTGCTTTCCAGTTATGGTGCAGACTCTATCACCTTCGTCAATGGACAGATTGTCGGCGCAAAGGACGGCGTGCAGTATGGACTTTATCTTGCAGACATAAGTAAAAAGGCCGATCAGACCGGTCTTGTTGTTTCCAAGAACACTACCGATGCCACTTTCGGTGGATATTATTTCCCTGAAAATGGACGACTGTATTTGCCCGGCATTGCTGTAGGTGTATATCCTGTACAGGGTACAGAGTTGTATGCAACCACCTGCTATGGTGACATCGATTTGATGCCTGCTCAGCCTATCCTGGAGAATATGTACCTGGCGCAGATTGAAAAAGTGGATGATGAGGGGCAGGTAGAGACTGAAGATTCAGCCCTTGTAGCTATCGACGACGAATATATGTATATCACAAATTTGTCATATTTTGGCGGTGACAGATTCTTGGCGGTTTCTTATGATGTAGAAACAATGAGCGCAGCTCTTGAAAACGGTCAGTATCTGAATACATTTTCTATCTCGGAAGCTTATGGTGGCGGTTCTATAGAGCTCTACAATTGCGCTTACACTCCGATAGATGAAAAGTACTTCTCTCCTTATCAGTCTGGTTATGGTTTCTTCATGGAAAATGATCCCGCTACAGATAATCTGATACTGACTGGTGATGGTCTTTCCTATGCTTGCGAGGTTGGCTTCTCAGATAATAAGGATTACAATGGAATCTCTAATCTATATACCGAAATCAACGTTACCGTAACTACCGAGCGTATCTTCAGCGGCATTGACGGTGTGAAGGATAATGCCAGCAAGGTGGTTGCTACTGAATATTTCGATGCTATGGGTCGCAAGACAACAGCCAATGCCAAAGGTCTTGTTGTCAAGAAGGAGCGCATGGCTAACGGACTTGTCAAGAGCACCAAGTTCTTGAAATAATCCTCTGCGATCAAACCAACTGAAAGATAATAGCGAGCCATCCCGACAGTCTATGATGGGGTGGCTCGTATTTTTTCTTACAATCATCTACTCAACTTTCGCAAGTAGGGGATGGTATTGGTAGTTAAGGAGTTGAGGAGTTAACTCCTGAAAGTAGAGTGCATTCGAAAATTATAAATTATCAATTATAAATTATCAATTACTTTAAGATATCATGAACAAGACAAGTATCAAGAAGTTCTGCAAGTCCTTATGGATGGCTGTGGCTTTGGTCGGACTCGTGCCTGTGACAGCCCATGCAGAAGAATACGAGCAGTCAGAATGGTGGAGCTATCCTGTCAGCGTTACCGGTAAAGTATCTTATGTTACCAAGACCAATGTCAATGAGAAGGTGGATATGTGTCTTCGGGTGCCTGACTCCCTGCTGTATTCCGTCATCGATTCGGTTACGGTTTATATCAAAGACCCTGCATCCGTGGCCAACGTTCAGGTATGGTCGACTACCTCTGAAACCCTGTTTGACAAAAGCTATGCCCATACCCAACAGCTGCCCAATGTGGCAGAAGGAGAGAACAAGGTGGCATTGGACTCCCCCATCGAGATAAAAGACGCTGCTGTGTATGTCGGTTTATCCTTCGATGCCCTGGGCACGCTCTATCTGCCTCGTTATACCAAGAAAAACAGCGGAGCCTTCTATTTAAGAGCCGATTCGCTGACCACAGGCGAGTGGTATGATTATTCATCCACTTACGGCAATCTGGCCATCCGGCTGCATGTCAAGAAACCCGTTCTGAAAGACAATCATGTAAAAAGTGTGTCACTGCGCGAAATCAAGGCCAAGGGTGGCGAACAAGCGACCACCAATCTCCTTGTCCGCAACATGGGTAAGAATACGATTACTTCACTCGAATACCTTGTCAAGTATAAGGGGGCAGAGATGCTCAGAAATACCGTTACGTTATCTTTGAATAAAGGCAGTTACGGAACAATTCCTGTTTCGCTGCAAGTGCCCGATGAAACCGGTTTGATAAGCATGACGGTAGAAGTTGCTAAGGTGAACGGTCAGGCGAATGTTGTCGAGGAAGTTCCGGCGGTAGGCAACGTACTCGTTGTCGGTGAACCGATGGAGAAGAAGGTGGTAGTAGAGGAGTATACGGGCATGTGGTGTGGCTACTGTCCTCGCGGAGCCGTAGGCATGGAAAACCTGAAGAAACTCTATGGAGACAAGTTCGTAGGTATAGCCATCCATTATGGAGATACGCTTCAGACAACCGACTTCATCGACCTTGTACGAAAAGTAAGTGGTTTCCCAGCTGCTACTTTCGACCGCGTGATAACGGATGTAGACATTTACAACGGTTATCAGCAGACCTCACCTTGGTATTTCCAGGGCGACCAGATATTTAATACCGCCATGGCTATTCCGGCAGAAGGAAAGGTAGTGCTGAAGGCAAGCTGGAGTGACGAACAGAAGACCTCCATAGATGCTTCCGTCGAAACGACCTTCTCTTATAGCCGTGAAAATTCTCCTTATACCATCGCCTTTGTACTGACCGAAGATGGCATGCATGGCGACTCGGAAGAATGGTTGCAATCCAATTACTACAGCGGCGGAGGAGCCGTATATCCGGGCATAGACATGAAGGAATTCACCACAGCTGATGCGAAGGTTCAGATGGATTATCAGATGGTAGGTGTACAGGCATGGAATGTTGGCAATGGCATTAAAGGGTCGGTAGCACCTTTCAAGTATATGGAGCCTCAGACTTTTGCCCAGACGCTGGACATTTCAGAAAATGAAATGATACAGAACAAGGAAAATCTGAAGTTGGCAGCCCTGCTTATCAACACAGCCACGGGAGCCATCATCAATGCCGACCAGGTATCTATAGCCAATGCGTCGACAGGAATTGCCGGAGTCACAGACAACGAAAAGACAGAGGTGGTAGCCTATTACACCCTGAATGGTATGCGCGTTTCTTCTCCCGTCAAGGGAATGAACATTCTCAAGCTTGCCAATGGCAAGTCGGTTAAGGTAATGAAGAAATAAGTCTCTCCACGCTCTTTGTCACGGTCGTTCCATGGTTATGGAACGACCGTGACAACAGCCTTGCTAACCAAATATATTGTAGTTTAACGCTTTTGGTTGACTACTTCGAGCCTTATTTATAAAGATGGTTGACGTGGTTAAACATTACTTTTATATTTAGTTGATATGTTTGCAGCTTAGTCACGATTGTGGTTGACACTGCCGCTGCGTTAGCAAATAATATTACAGAACAAGAGAGGGATAAGGCGGAGGCCTCACCTCCTGCTCTGGTTCTGGTCTCGCATAAGCTAGACATTATCTTAATCATGAAGTCAGTTTATAGTGTGCTTACTATAACAAAAAAATGATACGTTTTTAAGGACGAAAAAGTGTAGGTATTTACATTTTTAAGGACGTAAAAGTGTGGTATTGAACATTTTTAAGGACGAAAGCTGTCGTTATCTTGATAATTATTTGTAACTTTGCATAAGATAAGCTGCATCTCAACAATAAAAATAAAAGATTCATGCTTTTATTTTGTATTGTCTTCGATTTGCATTATCTTTGTCGCGTGAAATCAATACCTTAGGCAATATGGAAATAAGGTGAACCGCACCAAGAGCGGCGAGATGCCATTGAGTGCGTTTGAGGATTTCGGCACATTCAAGTTGTTCATGCTCGACGTGGGACTGATGTGCGCAATGAACAAGCTTTCCTCTGACGCCATTCTTCTTGGCAATGACATTTTTTCCACTTATCGTGGTGCAATGACAGAGCAATACGTCTGCCAGCAACTTATTGGGGAGGTGGATTCATTGTTTTATTGGTCGGCAGACAACTCACGCGGCGAGATAGACTTTCTCATACAAAAGGGTGACAAGATAATCCCCGTAGAGGTGAAGGCCGAGGAGAATCTCAAGGCCAAGAGTCTTTCCGCTTTCGTAGCCCGATATCCTTCGCTACATGCCATCCGTCTGTCGATGTCCGATTATCGTGAGCAGGACTGGATGACCAATGTGCCTCTGTATGCCGCCTGCGCCATTGATAATATCAAACTATAAGTAAAGAAACTGACATGAAGGAAATCATTGATTTTCTGCGCGACCTTTCGTGCAATAACAATAGGGAGTGGTTTACTGCCAACAAGCAACGATATCAGAAGGTATTGTCGCGTTGGCATGCGTTCTGCGAGGAACTCATCAGCGCAGTCGGACAATTCGACCCGGACATAGCCTGCCTGACTGTCAAGGACTGTACCTACAGAATATATCGTGACACTCGTTTTAGCGCAGACAAAAGCCCTTACAAGACTCATTTCGGCGTGTTCCTGTCGAAAGGCGGCAAGAAATCCATGCATGCCGGCTACTACTTCCATGTGGGGACAGGTGAGGGAGATGAATATCCTCATTGCCACA
>CAMAHD010000078.1 GCA_945834405.1 uncultured Prevotella sp.
GTGTGGGGGCTACTGCCTTGTCATGAGTTCTTCTTTTGAGTGTACGAGTCTTTGATTGTCTTCTTTTAGGATGTGCCATAATTGTTAATTGTTTGATTCTTTTGTTTCTTCTTTGATTTTCAGGAGGCCACTCCAACGGGGGTCTATCGGCTTCTCCTCATCCTCATCACTACTTCGGGTAGCTGAATGCTCATTGAGCATTTGAATCATCGCGCTATTGCATTTACCAGGTGCATGAACGTGCTTAATGGGGATTTGAAGGGCGATAAACTCGTAGATGAACCATGCTACGTTGAGAATGCCTGAGGCTTCGTCAATGGTGACAAGGTCGTCTTCTTCAGAGTATTCCTCTCCGATTTTAGCCATGAGACGTGCTTCTGTCTGTATGTCTTGCTGCATCTCGTCGAGGCAGCGGTCGCAGATAACCGTCACTTGACCGTCGATGTGGAAGTCCAATTCGAAATAGTCGTCTGTCACCTTGCGGATGTCCAGCTCAACTGACACTTCCCCTTTGCTTACCTCTGCGCCTTCCAAGGCTTCGAAGTAGTCATTCTTGAGCTGATAAACCAATTGCGTATGGTTGGCTTTCAGCCCTTTGAGGTTGATATCGAACGAATTTAAACTACACATTTCGGGGTGCAAAGGTACAAATATTTTTCTATCTTGACAAATATTGTTGCTTTTTTTTGCTTGATAAACTCTTTTTCAAGCATTTCTGCCCCGAAATGTGTTATAAAAGTCTGACAATGTGCTTAAAATTTGAAGTCTACTCCAAGACCAAGTACGCGGTTGGTACGGGTAAATGAGTTGGTCACCATGACGGGCTGTTCGGTTGAGCCCAGGTTTTGTGACATATCGTAGTCATCGTAGAGTGTCTGGAAGAAGGCGGCATTGATCTTGATCTTGTCCGTCACATTGACACCTACACCGAAACCGTATGAATAGGAATTGACATTGAAAGATATATCGCTCATCACTTTATCTTTCAGGTCATACTGAGTGCGCTGCATACCTGCACTGACCTGGACAACCTTGTTGATGTCGTATTCTGCACCAAAAAGATACTCGTTGCTGTCGCCCAGCATGTCTTTGGTGTACTGCTTGGTGTCAACGTCAAAGTAGTGGTGCCATCCTGCCATGATGCGGAACTTGGGGCAGAACTCATATTGTGCTCCCACCGTGAGCAATGCGGGAGTGTCTTCAGCCACTTTATTGCCATCCTTAAACTTGTCAAGCAGGCTGATGTTGTCGGCACTTGCGCTGTTGGCACTCTTGTTCTTGAGGCGCATTCTGGTCTTGAACTCATACTTGGCTGCCAGGTTCAGGCCGCCCTTCTTAAAGTCGATGCCGATGATGGGTGCTACACCCCAGCCAGTCTGGTCGCAGTTAAGCTCGATGTCCTGTGTGGCGATGCTGAGAGGAGCCACCTGCTCTGCAGCGCCTCTGAGTTGTTCAGCAACGGCAGGGTTGCTTCCCTCCATCATTCCAGCATAATAATTCAAGTTGTCGCGTAATTGTGAGAAATGTTCAGAGGCGTTGACCATGGCGGAAGTCTCACCTTCCACATGCTCTACTTGAATGTTCTTGACATAGCCATAATAGTTGGCGCTGCCATACAGCATACGCAGACCGCCATAGACGGAGAGGTTGTCGTTAACCTTATATCCGGCGCCAAAGGTGAAACCGTAATAGTACTGTCGTCCGCGCATGTAGGAATCGTAGGCATACTTGTTGCCCATCGCGTGGTTACTCATGCCGGGGATGCCGGCAGCTCCAAGGGCTTGGTAAAGCATGTTCACCTTAGGCGCGTAGTTAGTGACGTTGCCTACAACCTGCTCGAAGGAGCCGAGTCCATCCTCGAACTCACACTTGCCGCCGCCACCGGTAATGGCAAAGCCAAACTGGAAACTCCACTTGCCTTTGTTGTAGGCTGCCTGGAGTGAGGGGAGGACAGGTGCGTCAGCGGTGCCTTCGAATTTGTGGATGTTGCCGCTGAGATTCTTGGCGTTGTTTACAAAGAGTGGATAGCCTGTTTCGATGGTTCGGGTCTGGTGGGCATTCTGAAGATTGACCGAAAGGTGGAAACCCTCACCGAGAAATACGACACCTGCGGGGTTGCTGTAAACGCCATCAATGCCTATGGCTGCCTCACGGGCAGGGTTGCGGAGAAATGCGATGTTCTGATTGGTGTTTGTAAGCAGACCGCCTGCAAATGTGGCGTCTGCTGCTGCCAAAGCAAGTGCAAGGCAGCTCATGCGAAATACTTTCATCTAAACAAATATTTATTAAATTGGCTGCAAAGTTAAATATGTTGTTCGAAAACTCCACAACAGAACGTCATATATTAGGATATGTTAACTCTTTATGTCTGAATTGTTGCACATATTCTTCTGTTTGTGCAATATTTTCGTGTGATTTTACTGTTTTAGGGTAGGGTAATTCACGCGAGTGTGATAAATGGTTTTCAATTTCTCTATCAATACGGTCTTGGCGTATGAAATATCTCTGAAAGTCAGAGGGCAGTCTCGGAAGAAACCGTCGGCAAGCTGTCCGTCAATGATGCGGTTGACCAAATCGCGGATGCTTTGTTCCGTGTAGTTTGGCAGTGAACGTGATGCGGCCTCCACGCTGTCTGCCATCATCAGAATGGCCTGCTCGCGGGTAAAGGGGTTGGGTCCGGGGTAGGTAAACAATAAATCATCAACCTCGTCGTCGGGATGCTCATTCTTATATTTAATGTAGAAGAACTTTGCTTTACCTTGTCCATGATGGGTGCTTATGAACTCTTTGATGATAGTGGGCAGATTATTCTTGTCTGCCAATTTCAATCCTTCAGTAACGTGACTGATGATGATGCGGGCGCTGTCAATATAATCGAGGTTTTCATGAGGGTTCACTCCCGACTGGTTTTCGGTGAAATAGATAGGGTTGTCCATCTTGCCGATGTCATGATAGAGGGCACCCGTACGTACGAGCTGACTTTTGGCACCTATCTTTTTTGCTATCTCAGCCGCCAGATTAGCCACTTGCATGGAGTGTTGGAAAGTGCCGGGAGCCACTTCGCTCATTCGTTGAAGCAGGGGCGTGTTCGAGTTGGATAGCTCGATGAGGGTGATGTCTGTAACAAAGCCGAAAGTCTTTTCTATCAAATAGAGCAACGGATAGGCGAACAGCAACAGGATGCCGTTGACTATCAGGTAATTGTAGTTGCTCCAGTCGATAGCATGGAGTTCGGTGGATTGCATGAGTTCGTTGGCGAAACACATCAGCATGCTGACAATGGTCACTATCAGTGCCGTCTTGAATATCTGCGAGCGATATTGTAATTCACGCAGAGAATAAATGGCCGCCATTCCTGCTGCCGACTCCAATATTAAGAACTCAAATGGATGTTGCAGCATGCAGGCACAGATGGCAATCATTCCGAAGTGGGTGATGAAAGCGGTGCGTGAATCCATGAAGATTCTGATAATAATAGGTGCCAAGGCATAGGGCAACAAGTAGACGTGTCCTATGGTGTTGCGCACCATGAGTGACGTGAGCAGTGCAAAGATGATGATAAGAGAATAAAGCATGGCTATACATCTCGGATTCTCGAAATAGTCTTTGCGGAACAGGCTCAGGTAAACGGTAAAGAAGATGACTATCAGCGTGACATAGAGTGACTCGCCAAAAATGACGATTTTCTTTTGCGTCATATCTCCGCTGCGTCGTGCACTCTCTTTCCTGAATGACTCTACGGTACGGTATGTTTTTTCATCGACAATCTCACCTCTGTCAATGATTTTCTGTCCTTTCTGAACAACGCCGCTGGCGAGAGGCACATTGTTCAGCAGGTCGGAAAGGGTTGCCGAGCTCCGTTCTTCGTCATAAATGATGTTGGCTACGATGAAGTCTGTAAAATTGCAGCGTTGCAGAATTTGGCGGTGAGGTTCCAGGGCGGGGTCGTTGAGCAAAGACTCGTAGGCGGCTTTTGTCGACCAGATGTTGCGCAAGGGAACACTGCTGGCATTTTTCCCGTGTACGATACGTATGGTGCGTGCTGTATCTTTGCCTGCCAGCTTGCTATAGTCGGCAGCACCCATGATGCCCTGCTGAAACAGTTTTCTCAATCGGTTGGCGATGATGCTGATGTAATCATTGGGCAGGCCGGGAATACCCTCTTTGTATTTGGCTGTAAATTTGCTGACTTGAGTGCCCTCTATGGTTTTGTCGAGTGTGAAATAAGGCTCGAAAGAGCTGAATATGCTGTCCCTTTCCTGCTTGACTTTGGCTTCTGACTTGTAGACGGGGAAGTTGAAGGGAGCAGTCAGTTCACCGTATTTCCAGGGCTTGCCCAACTCGGCATAATAGTAGTTGCGACTGTCCCGAGGCATCGACCATACAATGGTGGCTACCGTGCCGATGATGATAGCCATGCGGATGAAAAAGTCCTTCCACGTAATATCTTCTTTGAAATTGAATGTACTCATTGCAAGTGAATTGATGTGAAGTTTTGCGTGCGAAAGTACGTAAAAAAAATGATAAATCAAACATTCGGAGCCTGAAAGTGGAAAAAAACACGGATTACACCCCTTTTATAACTAAAGAAATCCTCAAAAAATGCAAATTTCAAAAAAAAAGTAGTAATTTTGCAAAAATAATTTTGGTGTCCCTCGTGGGACGATTTCAAAGAATAAACAAAATGACAGAGAGAAAAGTAAGGGTGCGTTTTGCACCGAGTCCCACCGGTGCCCTTCATATTGGTGGTGTACGTACAGCGTTGTATAACTATTTGTTTGCCCGTCAGCATGGGGGTGAGCTGGTGTTCCGCATTGAAGATACGGATTCCAACCGCTTTGTTCCGGGTGCAGAAGAATATATTATCGAATCGTTCAAATGGCTTGGAATCCGTTTTGACGAGGGTGTCAGCTTCGGTGGCAACTACGGTCCTTATCGCCAAAGCGAGCGCAGGGACATTTATAAACAATACGTCCGTCAACTGTTGGATGCCGGCAAGGCATACATCGCATTTGACACTCCCGAAGAATTGGAGGCGAAACGCCAGACGGTTGCTAACTTCCAGTATGATGCACATACCCGTATGGAGATGCGCAATTCGCTGACCATACCGGCAGACGAAGTAGAGAGAATGATTGCCGACGGACAACAGTATGTAGTCCGTTTCAAGATAGAACCCGGCGTTTCTGTTCATGTAGACGACCTGATTCGCGGCGATGTTCGTATCATGAGCGACATCCTTGACGATAAGGTGCTTTACAAGAGTGCCGATGAACTTCCTACCTATCATCTTGCCAACATCGTGGATGATCATCTGATGGAGATTACCCATGTGATACGTGGTGAGGAATGGTTGCCCAGTGCTCCCCTGCATGTCCTGCTCTATCAGGCTTTTGGATGGGCAGATACGATGCCTCGCTTTGCCCACCTCCCCTTGCTGCTCAAGCCGGAAGGAAAAGGCAAGCTGAGCAAGCGTGATGGCGACCGTCTGGGATTTCCCGTCTTTCCGTTGGAGTGGCACGACCCAAAGACAGGCGAAGTGTCTTCCGGTTACCGTGAGGCAGGCTATTTCCCCGAAGCTGTCATCAATTTCCTCGCCTTCCTTGGGTGGAATCCGGGCACCGAGCAGGAGATATACAGCCTGGATGAATTGTCACAGTTGTTTGACATCACCAAATGTTCCAAGGCCGGAGCGCGTTTTGATTACCAGAAAGGCATGTGGTTCAACCACGAATATGTTTTGCGAAAGAGTGCCGAGGAAATAGCAGCTTTGTTTGAACCAGAGGTCAGGTCGCACGGAGTGGACGAGCCCATGGAGCGTATTGTCAAGGTGGTTGCCATGATGAAAGACCGCGTTACTTTTGTCAAGGAGTTGTGGCCCTTGTGTTCATTCTTCTTTGAAGCGCCCTGCCAATATGATGAGAAGACCCGTAAGAAACGTTGGAAGGAAGAATCCGCACAGCAGCTGACCGAATTGGCTGAAGTGTTGTGTGGCATCGACGATTTCAGCGTGGAGGGTCAGGAACCTGTGGTAGAGCACTGGATAGAGGAAAAAGGATATAAGTTGGGCAATATCATGAATGCCTGGCGTTTGGCTCTTGTCGGTGAAGGCAAGGGACCGGGAATGTTTGATATCTCAGCCTATCTGGGCAAGGAAGAAACCATCCGTCGTATAGAGAGAGCCGTTCAGGTTCTCGGCTGATATCCGTTCATAAGGATGAATTGCCTCAAGGCGAAGAATCAAGAATAGTATATGATTTACAACATAGCCATATATCTCTACATGTTGGGCGTTGTCATCGCCAGTCTTTTTGACCGCAAAGTCAGGAAGATGTGGCGTGGCGAGCGCGATGCATTCCGCCTGCTCAGAGAGAAGGTAGACCCTGATGCAAGATACCTGTGGTTTCATGCTGCCTCGTTGGGCGAGTTTGAACAAGGACGTCCTATTATGGAACGCCTTCGTCAGTTGCATCCTGAGTATAAGATATTGCTCACCTTCTTTTCGCCTTCGGGTTACGAGGTGCGTAAGAACTACGAGGGAGCTGACATCATTTGCTACTTGCCTCTTGATACGCCGTTCAATGCCCTCCGTTTCTTGCGTTTGGTACGTCCGGTGATGGCGTTCTTCATCAAGTACGAGTTTTGGTATAATTACCTTCATATTCTGAAGCACAGAAATATCCCGGTTTACAGCGTGTCCAGCATCTTCCGTCCGGAGCAGATATTCTTTCGATGGTATGCCAGGCGCTATGCGCGGGTGTTGCGTTGTTTTACGCATTTCTATGTGCAGAACGAAACCAGTCGCCAGCTGTTGGAGAAAATAGGCATAACAGCTGTCACGGTATCTGGAGATACCCGTTTCGATAGGGTACTGCATATTAAAGACCAGTCGAAACATCTGGATATAGTAGAGTCGTTTGTGCGGAATGCCTCCCATGTCTTCGTGGCAGGCAGCAGCTGGGAGCCAGATGAACAAATCTTCATCCCCTATTTCAATGGTAAGGAAGGGTGGAAGATGGTGATAGCTCCTCATGTCATCGGTGAAGAACATCTCAGACAAATCGCCTCGATGTCTCAGGGAAAAGTGGTTCGCTATAGCCAGACAACCATTCAGGAAGCAGCCGATGCAGACGTGTTGATTATCGATTGTTTCGGTTTGCTCTCCAGTATCTACCATTATGGTGATGTAGCGTATGTGGGTGGCGGGTTCGGCGTAGGCATACACAATGTTCTCGAAGCAGCAGTATGGGGTATACCCGTTCTTTTTGGTCCCAACAACAAGCGTTTTGCAGAGGCGCAGGATTTATTGGAGTGTGGAGGAGGTTACGAGATTGATGGAGCCGAACACTTCCAAGCCATCATGAATCGCTTCATCTCCTATCCGTCCCATCTTGACAATGCCGGACGTGCAGCAGCAGACTATGTCAAGGGAAAGTCGGGAGCTACCGAACTCATACTGTCCGACTTGTCTCTCGATTAATCCTTTCTTACACCTATTTATATATATAAGCCCCTTTGCTTTCATTTTGGAAAAGCAAAGGGGCTTATATTGATAATATGTTATGTAAATGATATTTTTAGAAACTTTGTGATAAAAATATTTTGTAGATAATAACATATTGTATATATTTGCATCCGATTTCATTTCAAAGTGACATGGGCTACAAACGCAAAATAACACATGATCAACGATGTCACAAGTGAGCAGACATTGGATTCCATCCTGCGTTGTCTGCAGAAGACCGGAATCTTGCGACGCAAGATGGTGAGAGCAGGGTACGAGTCGGTCGTCTTGCAGGAAGAACAGATGGTACATGTCAGTGCCCGAAGGGCAGGCATGTTCTATCGTCTGTTGGGGGCAGGAGCTCATGTCCACGAAGGCGATTTGTTGGCGCGTATTCTCAATCCGCTCGACTGCTCTTGGCTCGAAGATGTCACTGCCCCCTGTGAGGGCACAGTCTTTTTTGCGCATAACAGACCGCTGGCATTGGAACACGCGCTCATATATCGTATAGTGGCGCATTGAGCCTCCCTTGCAGCTTATTGTTCTTCCCTGTGGTCAGCCTTGAGGTATTCTTTGGCATATTCCACGTAATGCTGTCCGAAACTTTCTGCTTGGTTGGGCTTGGTTTGTTTGATGAACTTGGCAGGAACGCCGCCCCATAGCTCATGCGCTCCCACTTGGGTGTTTTGCAATACCAGTGCTCCGGCGGCAATGACTGCCCCTTCACCGATGTCGCAATGGTCAAGCAGGGTGGCACCCATGCCGATAAGAGCACCGTCATGAATGGTGCAGGCATGTACGGTAGCATTGTGACCGATGGTCACGTCATTGCCAATGACCGTTGGTCCCGTGGTATTTGTTACGTGAATGCAGGAACCATCCTGCACGTTGGTCCGATTTCCGATGGTGATGGGAGCCACATCTCCGCGCACAACGGCATTGAACCAGACAGAACACTCGTCACCCAAGGAAACATCGCCTACGATGGTGGCATTTTCACTGAAATAGCAGTCCTTTCCCCATCTTGGGGTTAATCCTTTGTATGCTTTGATTAGAGCCATAGCTGTTATAGAAGTAATTATAGAACCTACCTTATATTTTACTGAGGAATTTTTCACGGTCAACGATAAAACGGAGATGCGATCCTTCTCCGAGCAGGAGCTCTCCCTGATGTGCCTCTACGTGGAAGTACAGTTTTCTGCCGTCAATCTTTTCCAGACGGGCAGTTGCGCTTACCTCACATCCAATTGCAGTAGGTCTCAGATGAGAAGCTTCAATATGTCCACCCACAGTAGTACTCCCTTCGGGAAGATGGTCTGCGACAGCCTTCATGGCAGCATTTTCCATCAGTGCCATCATGGCAGGAGTAGCCCATACGGGCATGTCTCCCGAACCCAAGGCAATGGCAGTATTGTTTTCATCTACGCAGGTGTGGCTGGTGTGTTGTAGTCCTGTTTCTATCATATCTGTGCTGATTGTTGGATGATTAAAAAGGCCTCGGACCTGTATCGTCCGAAGCCTTATGTCAGTCTGAATAGTGCGACAGATTAGAGGTTGGGGTTAATCTTGTTCCACTCGCTGATGGCAGGAACAATGTTCAGCGTAACCAGTTCGTCACGCATCTTGCAGAGGTGAGCATAGCTGGCATCCAACTTGGCGTTTTCTTCCTCTGTACCCTGGGGCACTTCAAAGTGAGCACCGTCTTTGTCGAGCACTGTCTTCATCGCCATCATGATATGGTCGTACTTGTCGGTCTTGACGTATGTTCCTACGGGGAAACGGAAGGGCTCGCCACCCATGGCAGAGCGAATCATCTCTACAGAAAGGTAAGAAGGACTCTGGAAAGAAGAGCGTCCGCGCAGCTTGATGATGGCAGCACCACCCTGTGTGACATCCTTCTTCATCTGTTCCCATTCCTCTGTGGGGAATTCGTCAGTGCCGATAATATCCGTCAGTTTGCGTCCGGCAATTTCAACATGACTGCCGAAAACAGCCATCTGCTCTCCATGTCCGCCGTAAGTAGCGCATCCTGTAATCTCGTTCTGCATCACTCCGAATTTCTTGGCGAGTGCACTCTGCAGACGAGTGGTGTCCAGACCGGCAAGAGTGGTTACCTGGCCAGGCTTCAGACCAGAGTAGAGCAATGTAACCAGACCCGTCAGGTCAGCGGGGTTGAAGATGATAACAACATGCTTCACGTCCGGGCAATACTGCTTGATGTTCTTACCCAGCTCCTCTGCAATCTTGCAGTTGCCAGCCAGCAGGTCTTCGCGTGTCATACCTTCCTTACGTGGAGCACCACCGGAAGAAATGATGTATTTGGCGTTGGTGAAAGCCTCTTTCACGTCAGTTGTGGCGGTAATCTTAACGTCGCCGAAGCCACTCTGGCGCATTTCTTCTGCCACGCCCTCTGGTGAGAATACGTCATAAAGACAGATTTCACTTGTCAGACCCATCATCAGGGCGCTCTGAACCATGTTAGAACCAATCATACCGGCTGCGCCGACGATGGTCAATTTCTCGTTAGTTAAAAATGCCATAATTGTTTTTATAATAAGTTATATATGTTTGTCTTGTCTTTTGTTCACCGCAAAATTACAAAAAAAATGAAGATTACCTGCATTTATTGGGAAGATAATTTGTTATTATTTCTGAAAAGCCGTATCTTTGCCATGTATAAATAGCAAAACGATGAAAGAAGAGATACACCAAAGGCTTACATCTCTGCGCGAGGTGCTGAAATCAGAGGGGCTGGATGCTTTTGTCTTTCCCAGTACAGATCCGCACAATGGAGAATATGTGCCAGACCATTGGAAGGGACGCGAGTATATCAGTGGGTTTAACGGTTCTGCTGGCACGGCTGTCGTTACTCAGGATGCTGCTGCTTTATGGACAGACTCGCGTTATTTTCTGGCAGCTGAAGACCAGCTTGCCGGAACGGGTTTTGTCTTGATGAAAGAAAGGATGGAGGGAACTCCATCCATCACGGAGTGGCTTGGCATGAAACTCTCGCCCATCGAAGGAGCCGTCGTGGGAGTGGACGGTATGGTCAATGCGGCAGATACCGTAGCTGCATGGCAACAGGAGCTGCGCAGACAGGGAGGTATTACCGTTCGTGCGAATTTCGACCCTCTGTCACGTATATGGAAAGAGCGTCCATCCTTGCCTCTTTCACCTATTGTTATTCACCCCGTCGAATATGCCGGAGAGTCGCTCCCCGCTAAGCTCAAGCGCATTCGTGTTCAGTTGCGGGGCATGGGAGTGTGTGGCATGCTGGTTTCTGCTTTGGATGATATTGCTTGGATTCTCAATCTCCGTTGTTCAGATATTCATTGCAATCCCGTTTTTGTGTCCTATCTGCTGTTGACCCAAGATGAGGCCACCCTCTTTGTCGACAGGCGCAAGCTGACGGGCGAAGTGTCATCGTATCTGTCAGACAACCGAGTCCGCGTGGAAGAATACACCCATGTGTATGAGGCGTTGAAGCGTTATGATGAGTACAATATCCTGATGGATGGCTCAGAGACAGCTTACACCCTGTTTCATGCCGTTACCTGTCCTCAGGTGTTGAATCAGCCTTCACCTGTTCCCGTGATGAAAGCTGTCAAGAATGAGGCAGAGATAGAAGGATATAGGCGTTCGATGATTCGTGATGGAGTGGCGTTGGTGAAATTCCTCCGATGGTTGAAACCTGCCGTTGAGGCTGGCGTTGAGACCGAAATGAGCATCGACCGCAAGCTGACAGCTTTACGCGCTCAGCAACCCCTCTTCAGGGACATCTCTTTCGATACCATTGCCGGTTATCAGGAGCATGGAGCCATCGTTCACTATGAAGCTACCCCCGAAACAGACAAGGTTCTGAAGCCCGAAGGACTATTGCTACTGGACAGCGGAGCGCAGTATGCCGATGGAACGACCGACATCACCCGTACCATCGCGTTAGGACCGCTTTCTGCAGAACAGCGTCGTATCTATACCTTGGTGCTCAAGGGAAATATCCAGTTGGCCATGCTGAAGTTTCCCGAGGGGGCTTCGGGCACTCAGCTTGATGCCCTTGCCCGCAAGGATATGTGGCGTGAGGGTATTAACTACATGCACGGAACGGGTCATGGTGTAGGTTCCTATCTGAGCGTACACGAAGGTCCGCATCAGATACGTATGGAATGGAAGCCGACACCCCTGTATGCCGGTATGACAGTTACTGACGAACCCGGTATTTATATGGCAGGGAAGTTTGGCGTAAGGATAGAGAATACCATGTTGATAACACCCTATCTGTCAACAGCCTTTGGCGATTTCCTGCAGTTGGAGCCTCTGACGCTCTGTCCTATAGACAAGGCACCGATAATGAAAGAGATGCTGACGCCTGAAGAGGTGCAATGGTTGGACTCTTACCATCAGCATGTCTACGATACCCTGTCACCACATTTGTCTGACAAGGAGGATATTGAATGGCTGAGAGAGGCAACAGCTCCGCTTTTGTCGTCAAGCCAGTGATCCCTTCTGTTTTTATAAAAGGATTCATCTTTCGCTCAACTTATGGAGTTAGAAGGAGTTAAGGAGTTGACTCCTTAACTCCTTAACTCCCAAAAATTCCTTTACTTGCGAAAAATGAATAATATATAATAAGGTGTAAATGTTAAATCTTTGCGAAGGAGAATAAAAAAGGGATGAAATGTTTGGAATGACTCAGAATAAATACTACTTTTGCAGTGTTCTATTAAGATAGTACACTAATACAGAAGTAAATCTAACCTATCATTCCAGCGTATGATACAAATAGAAAAAATCAGTTACAGATACCCTGGTTCCAAGCATCAGGTGTTCGAAGATTTCAGTCTTACTCTGAAAGAAAACAACATTTACGGATTGCTGGGTAAGAATGGCAGTGGAAAGTCCACCCTGCTGTATCTTATCTGCGGATTGCTGCGTCCTGCAAAGGGAGCTGTCTATATCGATGGGGTAGAGGCGCAGAGCCGTTCGCCCTATACTCTTTCCGACCTCTTTATCGTGCCCGAGGAGTTCGACCTGCCGAATGTCACTTTGGCGGCTTATGTCAAGATGAACAAGCCGTTCTATCCCCATTTCAATCAAGATGTCCTTGACAACTGCCTGCGTGATTTTGAACTCCCTCTCTCCCTCAAGCTGAAAGAGCTCTCTATGGGACAGAAGAAGAAGGTATATATGAGTTTTGCCTTGGCAGCCGGCACCAAGATACTGCTTATGGACGAACCTACCAACGGACTGGATGTTCCCTCCAAGAGTCAGTTCCGTCGTGTCATTGCCAACAACATGACCGACGGTCGGATGCTGATTGTCTCTACTCACCAGGTACACGATGTGGAGTCGTTGCTCGACCATATTGTTATCATGGACGACAAAGGCCTGCTTCTTGATGCCTCTGTGGCAGATGTATGTAAGCAATATGTATTTACCTATCGCACCCCTACGGACGTGCAAGATGATGTCGTTTATTCCGAACCAACCCCTCAGGGCAATGCCGTGATAGCCCGACGAGGCGAGGGAGATGACGAGACCCCTGTCAATCTCGAACTGCTTTTCAA
>CAMAHD010000079.1 GCA_945834405.1 uncultured Prevotella sp.
AGCAGACACTGCAGCTCGCCATCGACCCCAAGGGATGCAACGAAGGTCTGCACTATTTCTACTGCCGCTTCCAAGACAGTGAGGGCAGATGGAGTTCGCCGCTATCATGGCCCTTCATCGTCAGGGCACTGCCACAGAACGAGGAAGTCAAGGTGGTGAAAGCGGAATACTGGATTGACAGCAATGAAAAGATCGAATTGACGGTAGACGCTAACCAGCTGGCGTTTACGGTTGATGCTGCGGGAGTAGGTGTAGGACTGCACACGCTCAACTATCGCCTGCTCAATAACGAAGGACGATACAGTCCACTATATACCTGGATGTTCCTCCGCGAGGAACTCCTCGACGAGTCTGTCGAAAACACGGTCTCTACTGTTGAATACTGGATTGACGACCTCAGCAATGGCATACACGAGGAAAACGTGACGGGAAATGAAATCAATCTGAGTATCGATGCCTCGTCGCTGCATGACGGTCTGCACAAGTTGGTATATCGGCTCAAGGACGTCAGAGGCAGATACAGCACCCCCACGACATGGGCATTTGTCAAAAACAAGCCTGCACCCAATGCCAAGGTTTCGTGGTATAAGTATTGGTGGGACGACCACGAAGACCTGGCTGTAACGGAAAGTGTAGAGTCAAGCGGAAGGGAGTTCGTTTTTGAAAAGCAACTCACCGTACCCGAATATATCATGGCAGCTGCCAAAGATAACGAGCCTCTCACCTCCACCTTCCATATCATCTTCGGTGATGATGCAGGACGAGTGTCGGGAATATCATCGACGGATGTCAGCTATGTGAAGCGGGCATTCCAGATAGAACCCAATGACTTGCTGGAGCTGAAGAACCTCTACAATCTGTTTGGGGGCAGCCAATGGACCACCGCCTGGACCTTCTTGGACCAGGGGATGCAGGCTGCCGACCTTCCTGGAGTCTCCTTCATGGGTCCCGACGAACTGGGCTACTGGAGAGTCAGTGAGCTGCATCTCTCTGCCTATGGCTTGAAGGGCGATGTCAGCCAGTCCAAACTCTATTTCCCACGACTGACCTATCTTGACCTCTCGAACAACAGGTTGACAGGTGACCTGACACCCTTTGTGGAAGAGTTGAAGCAGTTGAAGACTCTGGACGTACGCAATAATATGCTCACTGGACTTCGTTCGCTTCCTACCTCCGTCGCCACCCTCTATCAGGGAGGCCAGATGACTCAGGACGCTGCCTCGATACTGGACGAGTTGACACCCGTTGTCTGCTATATCCGTGACAGGCAAGCCCTTGACTTGCCCACTATCCTTACCTATCAGTTGGCAGCCAACGAACCTGTTCCTGCCGCACTCGATGTCATCAGCAGGGGCGCAACGGTTTCGGAGAGTCCTGAGCTTGTGTTGGAACCATTAGGACAGGACGACTTCCTCTACACCACCCTGTGGAAGCAGCATCCCTACACCTATTTATATAGTCAGGACTGGAAGGTGTGCCTCCGCACCGTCGACGGCTCCCTCTATCCTGCCGTGTTGAGATATGTCCATGGCGATGCCGACATGAGCGGATATACCGACCTGCTCGACGTGCAGTCTACCATTACGGAGATACTCAATCCTGCGCTCCTATCCCTGTTTAACCAGTCGGCTGCCGACACCTATGCAGACAAGAACATCAATGTGCAGGATGTGGTATGCACCGTGAATATCGTGCTGGACCAGGAGGATATGTCAGACGAGACCGTCAGTCAGGAGTTGCCGTCTTCCCAGCTGTCCTTCTCCAGAAGGCTTGCTCCTGCGGCATACAATCAAAACACCCTCTATGTGGAAGACGAGCGTCTGTGGCTCGATTCAAGAGGAGGCATCGCTTCAATCGAGGTATGCTTGAAGGGTGTCAGGGCTGATGAAGTGAGTTTGTTGCTGAAGCGCAGCGACTTCCAGTTGGCTTCGCGCAATACGGCAGATGGTTCGCGCCACATCATCTACTCCCTGTCGGGAGCAACCATCCCCTCAGGAGCAACGGCACTCCTTCGCCTGTCACACAGTCAGGTGAACCCGCTTTCCGCCATGCTCTCAACGCTGGCTGCCCAGGAAGCTGCCGTACGGATAGTCTCTTCAGATCTTACGGCTGTCAATGGTATAGAGCATAAGGAGGGTGTGCAGGTATTTCTGGACCATCAGCAGCTGACGCTCCACTCGGCAGAGACGATGGAGGACGTACGCGTGACCCTCACCAATGCAGGAGGTGTGCAGGTTTATGACTTGCGGCTGCCCCGAATAGAGAAGGGCATCAGCACCTTCCCCATAAGCCTCCCCTCGGGAGTATACCTTGTCAACGTCTTCGCCCATGGCGAACAGATATATCATGTCAAACTTGTCAAATAATGAGAATATGATGATACATTTCAAGAACAATGCAACATCAAGTCGAAGACTTGGGTGTTTGGTGGTACTGATGACCCTGCTCCTTTCTGCATGGTCGGGTATCGGTGCAAAAGCCGACAACAGTCTGTTTGTAGAACCTGTTGTAGGCAAGGTGAACAAGACGGTCAGCATTCCCATCTATCTGACCAATGACGATGAGGTAGTGGCGATGCAGTTCGACATCACCCTTCCTTTTGCCATGCCTTCTGACGGTATTGTTACCATGACCAACCGCTCTGATGGTCATGCCGTCAGCTCGCGTGCCAATGGCAAAACCGTAACGGTGCTCCTTTCCTCCATGTCCAACAAGGCATTGAAGGGCAATTCCGGCATGCTGCTTCGTCTGCCTATGGAGGTATACGACGATGGCAATACTGCCACTCCTTATCCTATAACCCTCAGCAATATCGTGCTGACCGACCGTACGGGTAAGAATATTGCAACGGAAACGTCGTCGGAAACTACTTTCACGGTGAGCAAGGAGAACATGCCCGACCTGACTGTCGGAGATGTGGCTGTCGCTCCCTTGCTGTCAGCTGTCAGTCCCGCCTCTTCCGTACCTTTTGTCTATACCGTTACCAACAGCGGCGACGGTGCCACACTGGCAGGATGGACAGCCATGGTCTATATGGAAAATCTCGCCACGGGCGTGCGGACATACATCGGTTCGCAACGCTATGACCAGACGATGGCGGCAGGTAGCTCTGTCACCAACACCTTCGAGACCGTCCTTCCTTTTGCCATGCACATGGAAGGAAACTGCTGCGCTTACGTAGAGATTGTGCCGGCGGCAGGTTGTGGAGAGCTGATAGCCGACCAGGCTAACAACAGTGCCTACTCGCCAGAGAAGATGCTGGGCAAGGCATTGACCCTCACTTCCAACAAGACCTTGGTGCAGGAAGGCTATTACAATGGTTATGCCACCTTGACCCTCACCCGTTCGGGCGACTGGAGCGTGGCAGAGAAATATACCATCACTTCTTCTGTCGACAAGCTGTTCTCGCTGGGCAATGCCTATACCGTATTGCCCGCAACGGTTGTCATACCAAAGGGTTCCGCTTCTGTCAGCTTCCGTATCTATGCTACGGACGATGAAATTGTACGTGCCAAGGAAGGTGATATCTCCGTGGAGGCTGCCCATGGTTATGAATCTCTCTCCCTGCATCTGCAGAGACAGGACAACGACCGCAATCCCCTGACGCTCGCCCTCTCGGCGGAAACACTCACGGAAGGCAACAGCCTGACGCTGACCGTCACCCGTGGAGGTGAGCTGACCGATGCCCTTGCTCTGCCCGTTGCGTGCAACCTGCCCACAAGAGTCGATGCCCTGCCTACCTTGGAGTTTGAACCGGGACAGAGCGTGGCTACGGCAAAGGTCACCTTCGTGAATGATGACGTCGCACAGCTTGATGCCAGTGTGCGTTTCTCTGTTGCTGCTGCCGACTATGCTTCAGATTCAAGATATGTCACCTTGCTGGATGACGACCGTCCAACTCTTACGCTGAATATCTCTCCGTCTGTCATTTCAGAGACCGCCGGCAATCAGGCTACTACGGCTGTCATTACCCGCAACGGTAATCTGACTCAACCCCTTACTGTACGTATTACCACAGACAGAAATGAGGTGTTTACAGGAAGTACGGTGGTAGAGATACCCGCAGGAGAAAAGAGTGTGGAAGTGCCCGTAGGTGTGACAGACAACAGTGCCGTTGACGGCAGCCGTACCTGTACACTCTCTGCGGTGGCTTTCCTTCCTGCCAACAACAGCTATGCACCTTCCACCGACAGGGCTTATACAACCTCGAAGCTCACGGTTACGGACGATGAGTCGCCTTATCTGGCTGTTACTTCGCGCAATACGGCTGTGGCAGAGGGTTCTTCCGTCCAGCTTACCGTAACTCGTTATACTCCTAACAACCAAGGAGATATGGTGGTGCAGCTGAGTTCGCAGGCAACAGATGTCACCTTCCCCTCCACAGTGACCATTCCTTCAGGGTATTCCAGTGCGAGCTTCAACGTATCGGTAGCTAAGAACACGATTGCCGATGACGACCGCAGTATGACCATCACTGCCAATGCCTCAGACATGGGACAGGGACAGTACACACTGCTGGTTACCGACCGCACGCTGCCTGATGCCATGGTGGCAAGTGTCAGCCACAAGGGTGACCTCTATTCTGGTCTGCCGGCTGTCTTCTCTGCCGTTGTGCGCAATACGGGTACTGCCATCTTGACCAAGGGCATGACCATCGACTTCTATCTCGCTACAGGTAGCCGTATGAGCTATTATATGACCAGCACACCGCTGCTGAGTGCTACCTTGGATAAAGATATAGAAATAGGTGGTGAAGAAACTTTCAGCTTTACTGCCGATGTACCCCAGTTGGTGGGCAGCCGCTGGCTCTATGCCGTGGTCAATGCCAACCGTGCCGTCAACGAGTTCTCTACAGCCAACAATACGGTTGGTGTCTTTGAACCCGTGTTCGTGGCTGCACCTTTCTCTGTCACTTCTGTCTCTACCGACAAGACAGACTATCTGCCTGGCGAATATGTGCTGGTATCTGGTAAAATGGAGGGTAAGCTGAACGGACAGACCGTGCGCGTCAAGCTCTCTGCTGCCAACAGTTATAGTTCGGGACAGTATAGCTATACAGACACCAAGATAGATGAAGAGGGCAATTTTGAGGCTTCCGTACTCGTCGACCGTTCAGCTTATGGTACGATGAAGGTAGAGGCACTTGCACTCGGTCAGACCGAAGCCTCCAAGGTGGTAGAGGTTCGTGTATACAACATGTCCCTCTCCTCCGCATCTACCACCCTTTCCTGCGACGAGACCTATCAGAAGACGGGAACAATCCGTATCTATAACCACTCAGCCAAACCGCTTACTGGAGTGACTCTTGCCACGACAACCTTGCCCTTCGGCTGTGAGTTCCAACTGGGCAATGTGCCGACGACCATCGCTGCCAACAGCTATGCCGATGTCAGCTTTACGCTCAATCCTACGGTTCCAATGACAACCCTCTCTTATGAGAACTTCTCCGTGAAAGCTTCTTCGGCAGAAGGTGTTCGCTCGGAATTGTCTTTCCGCTATCTCTGCCGTTCCATCACAGCCAACCTCTCGCTCGATCCCGCTCCGCTCAACACGACGCTCTTGCTCAACAGCAGCCGTACCGTGGAGCTGAAGCTGACCAACTACGGATTGAAGGAGTCGGGGGCTATCAGTCTCAATATCCCACGAGATGTAGAATGGCTCTCCTCGCTCTCTCCCTCTGAACTGCCTTCTTTGGCTCCGGGACAGAGCACAACGCTGCGCCTGCAACTCACCCATCGTGAAGGAATGCACTCTGGCAGGAGCTTTACCTCTCAGCTGAATGTCAGCTCTGCCAATGGTGTGGCAAGGACTGCTCAGGTGAAGGTGACAGTAGTGGGTACTGAATATTCCAAGCTCTCCGTACAGGCACAGGACGTTTACAGCCTCTCAGGTAAGGGCTTCAGCCGACTCACGGGGACCGTCATCACGGTCAAGGACAACCGTACGGGCAAAGAAGTCTTTACGGGTGTTGCCAATGCCAAGGGTAGTTGGACCACTGAGAAGATTACCGAAGGCAGTTATACCGTTACGCTGCGTGCCCTCCTGCACCGCAGTGTTTCCAAGACGGTGAACGTAGGTCCAGGAGAAGAACTGTCCATGGACTTCATCCTGCCTTATCAGGCTGTTGTCACCGACTTCGTGACGACTCAGAACCTGGAAGACAATTCCTACAAGATGGTTTCCCATGTCGTAGTGGACAAAGAGACTCCACAGGCTATCGTACTCCCTGTATTCCCCGAAGATGCCTTCAACCAGGAGAGCGGTACTGCTCAGGTTGTACTGCAGAACGTGGGTAGCAGCGTTGCCTTGGCTCCTACACTCCTTTTCCCCACCTCTTTAGAAGGCGTAGAGATTCATGCCGTCAATGCTTATCCTTCCACCCTCAATCCCGGAGAAAGCTATGTATTGCAGTTGGCATATAAGTGTCCTGCCAACCAGCGCCGCCGTATCATTGCCTCGATGGTGATGAACTATGGCTTTATGGCAGGCACCCATCAGTTGGCTGAAGCTGACATCTGGCAGCAGTTGGTAGGACAGGTAGTCCAGGCTGATCCCACTGTGCCTGAGCCTGCTCCTATTGTCGATCCTTCCACTCCGCTGCCTGCAGGGGACGATGTGACGGAAGAGGACAATACTGGCACTGACAACCTCGCTGAAAGTAAGGAAACGGGCACGGGAGCTGCTTTGCCTTCCGTGGACGGATGGGTTACGCTGACTTACGAGGAAATCACCAAAGCCAAGGCTGGACAGCCTATTCACGCTACGCTCAAGGTTCGTAACGGAGGCAGTAAGGCAATGACCAAGCTCCGCTTCGTACCCGATGCTTACGACTATGACAGCAATGATTACCTGTCTGACCTCGTGACTTGCACCGCCGACGAGACTGCCATGAGCGGTTTCACCAAGACAAATGACGGTTACTATGCTCTTGCAGCAGGTGAGGAAGGAGAACTGCCTCTCACCTTCGTAGCCGATGAAGAACTGATTGCCGAGGGTGCCCGTAAGGTATTGATGGGAGGTCAGCTGGCCTACTTCTCCGGAGGTATTCAGTCTACGGCTATGCTGCCCGACATGGTTGTGACCATCAGTCCTGTGGGCAGGGTACAGCTGACCTATCTGGTACAGCGTGACTATATTGCCGATGACCTTTCTACCGATGCCGTTGTGGAGACTGCCGCCCCTGCCGAGGTCGTGATGATGCTCCGCAATGTCGGCGCTTCTCCTGTTGCTCCCCTCACCGTCAGAAACCATCCATTCGCTGTCGTTTCCAACAACAGCTTCGCACCTGTTACCTGTCAGGGCTTGTATGCTGCTGTCAACCAGACTGAAACGAATGCCGACTTCATCGCTGTCGCTTCAGATACCTTGAAGGCAAACACGACGGATGTTTATCATTGGATGTATCAGTCGGGAGAGCTTGCACATGTGGATCAGGCTGCTGCCACTGCCGCACAGTCGTGGGTAGAAACCACTGATGGAGAACTGATTACAGAGCATGGCGGAACCTACGAACTGGTACGCTCCCTGCGCTCTACTCACGTAGGCGATGAGGCTCTCGCTGAACTCCATGCCGCAGACATTGACTATCAGGTACGTGCCTTGTCGCAGGCTGACAGCTATCTGCTGAATACCGTGGAGGATGAGAACCGTCTGCCGGATGCCGTGCTGACAGCTGGTGGTGACGAACTGCTGCCTGTGGAGGTGGTATCTGAAAACTGCTCTCTCGCTGGAACCAGCGGTGTCTATACCCTGACGCTTACTGCCAACAAGGCAGGATGGGTCTACGGACAGCTGCATGACCCCACGAACGGTAAGATGATGCTGACGGAAGTGAAGCGCAACTCGGACGGCGTTACTGTATCTGCCGCCAATTTCTGGCAGACAACAACTACCTTGGGAGCTGATTTCAGTGTCCTCCACGACAACAAGCTCCACTTTGCCGACAGCATCGCCGCTACTTCCGAGACTTATACACTGACCTTTGCTGCCAAACCTGAAGACAAGTTGCAAGTGACCACTATCCACCTGCTCAAGGCTGACGGAACAGAAGTGGAGGAGGGTAGTGTCACTACCGAGGCGGTCACTGACATCCGCGTCGAGTTCAACAAGCCTGTCAAAGGTTTCTATGTACAATATATTCTTGTCAAGGCAAGAGATGAACAGCTTGACCTTGGCGACAAGATCATCACTCGCAACAACAATCAGGACTTTACAGTCAGCCTGAAGAACATGAAGTCTGTTCCAGGTCTGCATGAGGTTTCCATTCTGACTGACAAACTGAAGGAGCGTGGCACCAATGCCTATGGTGAAGGTGTCGCTACTGCCAGCTGGACAGAGAATATTCCTACCACCGTGCGTGTAGACATTCAGGCTCTTCCTGAAGCAAGCTGTGGCAGCTTCAGCTTAGAGTCGGGTGACTACGAGTATGGAAGCATCGACGTAGAGGCAACGGCAGCCAAGGGATATACGTTGGCTTACTGGCTTGTCAATGGCAAACAGCTTGACAATGTCGATGGCACGCTGGCTTGCGAGTTGACTGGCAATACCTCTATCCGTGCCTACTTCGTTCCGTTAACGCATCAGCTGACCATTGCTGCTGAAAACGGAAAGGTGGAAGGTGCCGCAGAAGGTACATACCAAGATGGCGAGACGCTTGCCTTTGTGGCTGTGCCTGATGATGGATATGTCATCGACAGATGGCAGATCAACGGCGTTGACTATTCGGAGTCTAACGATGTGCTGAACTACACTATGACCGAAGACGTGGAGGTGAAGGCGCTCTTCAAACTGATAGAGTATGACATGTCGCTCGAAGTAGCTCAGGGATGGAACTGGATTTCCCACCACATGGAGGCCGCACTGACAGCCGACCAGCTCAAGCAGGATTTCGTAAACCGTATATTGGCTCAGACCCAGGAGGTTTACCGTGATCCTATCTTGGGATTCGTAGGACAGATGGATGACTTGACAGCCACGGGTAGCGTGAAGACCTGCAATGAGACAGCGGGCTGCTACAGCTTGACAGGCAAGCACGCCAATCCCAAGACGACGGAAGTGTCGCTCGTGAAGGGCTGGAACTGGATGGGTTATCCCTTGAACAAGGTGATGCCATTGGAGGATGCCCTGCGCAACCTCAGCGCAGAGAACGGTGACGTCATCACCAATCTGGAGGGAGGATATTCTGAATACGTTGACGGCAAGTGGACAGGAACAATCCAACAGATGGTTCCCGGACAGGGTTATCTGTTCAAGTCCATGTCGGACAAGCGTTTCAAGTTTAACAATACCCGTCTCTGTGTGCCTGTCGTTCAGCAAGTGGCTTCCGCTGACATGCTGATGTCCCCCTGGCAGGTTGATGTTCATGCTTATCCCAGCCTGATGTGTCTGACTGCCGTTCTGTCTGACGGACAGATGCCTGTCATCGATGATGCCTATGTCGTGGCTGCTTTCGTCGGTGAGGAGTGTCGCGGTATTGGAACATGGATTGACCAGCGCCTCTATCTCCCCATCCACGGTACGGCTGGTGATGAAGTAGTCGTATTCAAGGCGATAGAGAAGGCGAGCGGTGCTGTTTACAGGCTGAATGAGCGCGTAGCTTTCCAGGCTGAGGTATTGGGTAGTGTGGCTGCACCCTATCAGCTGACGCTTGGTGGCGTAGTGACAGAGATCGAAGCTGTTCATGGTGTTGAGTCTGCTTCGTCTGACATCTATCATCTGAAGGGTCACAAGCTGAATACGACCCGTGGAAAGGGTATATATATAATAGGTGAAAAGAAGATGCTCGTGAAGTAATTTCTAATCACGTCATTCATCTCAAGAGACTTTCCAAAAGCCAACTTCTTCTGTTACGGAGAAGTGCTTTTGGAAAGTCTCTTTTTGTTAAAAGGGTTTTAGATTCACGTAAAAAACAAACTATTTCACGAAAACATCTGTTTTTTGCAGGTCTGTTAGCAGATAAAATCCTAACTTTGAAACCAAATATTCCAATAATAATGATGGCATGTTTCATTTATCATGAATAACGAAATCAAATAATTATATGTTCCATTAATAATCCATGTTTATGAAAAGGAAAATTTATTCTTTAGTATTCGCTACATTGTCGATGGGTACCCTTCCGACAATGGCCGCACCCGAGCATCCATTGCCGATGGTGCAGGAAAATGAAGCAACAAGTGAAAATGATTTGGAGGCTGCTCAGGCTCAACTGGCGGTTTGGCAGGAAAAAGCTGAAAAGATCATTGCGGAGTTGTCTAACAACGACATTCAAAATGCAGCGGCCGAAATGGCAGATGTGCTTAGACAGACTTATAATGGTGCTGATACCCTTGAAACTATTCAGCAATATTGCGCCATATTGGAAAAGTATTGCATATATGGAGAAGAAATCCTCAAGATGACAATTGTTCTTTCTGATATGGCCAGTCAATTGCAGGAAATCTATTCAAACCGTTATCGGATCTATGACTTTTACAATTATGCAGATGAATGGTGGGGGATGTTCTACCAACTTCCATTCTATGATTTGCTTAGCTATTGTAAAGAAAAATATGGAATGGGAAACGATTATCTTGCAATGGCTGAGTCGTGGGATCAATTAAAGATAGATACAGACCAAATGTTTGCCTCCTTGGAGTCGCTTCAATTCCAAGGATTGTATGAGGAGTTGCTCTATCCATACGAAAATATCTATTATCGTTTGACGGCGCGGAAAAATTGGTTGTCTGATGTCCAGCCTGAGGTTGCTTTGTGGCAGACCAGTTACAAAAATGTCAATGCAGCTTACACCAGTTACAAGAAGACACAAGAGCTCATGGCAGAGATAGAAGCCTATCTGAAAGAGCATAGTTCTGCAAAACTTGCAGCTGCTTTGGATAAGACGAAGGCATTGGATACCAAGACAGCTACATCCGAACAGTTTATTGCTGCGGGTGATGAATTGTTGAACCAATATGACAAGGCTCAAAACGCAGGCAATTATTTTGCAGATGCGCGCCAGCAGCTGTCTGACTATATCGAAACCTTGGAAGGATTAGTCGGTTTGCAGAATGAACTGAATGCTGTGCTGGCACATTATCCTTCATCTGATAGTCTATCGGTAGATGAGATAGAAGGGGCTGTCATGGCCATGCAAGAAGCTCTAGAAAAGGCAGAAAAGGCACTTGAGACCTATAATCAGTTGCTGGCACTGGAAACCACCGTTGCCACTTATTTGGAGTCCAACAGTTCCGACAAACTCTCTGCGGCTCTCACTGCTGCCCAGGCTTTCGACAAGACTACGGCTACGACAGCCGACTTTACACAGGCGTTTACTGCACTGCATGACTCCTATTACACCTGCTTGGCATTGGCGGTACCCATGGATCAGTGGAATTTCAATACCTCCACTTCCTATACCATTGATGCTATGCCCTATTATATTGACACAACGAATAAACTGGCTCAGGCCATCGGTTTCAGAAACAACATGACGATGGATGAGTTGGTGATTCCATGCGCTATTACGGTGAATGGAGAAGAGTATACGGTTGTTTCTTTTATCAATAAAAACAAGAACTCACAACCTATCAAGCAAGTGACTCTTCCCACCTCACTTGTTCATATTGGCGATTATGCTTTTTATTATTATCAACAGCTTCAGGAGCTGGATATTCCGGAGAATGTAACCTCGATAGGAAGCGACCTGTTCTATGGTGCGGACAAACTCTGGCTCTTGCGCCTCCATACGCTTACACCTCCTGCCTGTAGTGGAGCTTTTGGCGGAAACTCGAATAAGAAAGTGATTGTTCCCGACAGTTGCATTCATGCCTATCGCGTTGCAAGTATATGGACGGACTGCTTGCTGGTGGAAGAACATCCCATCACGGTTACTGCTGAGATAGCGGAACCCGGAGAACTGGGTCGTCTGATCGTGGATATCGCCGGACACCAGCAGGAAGTGAACAAACTGATTGTTACGGGTGAATTGAATACGGATGACTGGAAGACCATCAAGAATATGAATAATTTGATTGAGGTTGACTTGTCACAGACTGTGAACACCGTTATCCCCAGTAGTCAATTCTATGGAAAGTGGGCAATCGAAAAGGTTGAACTCCCCCAAAATTTGAAGACAATTAATGACAATGCGTTTCGTCAGACCAGACTGCAAACGATAGCCATTCCCGATAAGGTTACAAATATAGGTTACAATGCATTTTATGGCTGTTCTCTGTTAGAGCGTATCGAGCTTCCTAATTCTGTTACATCTTTGGGTTCGGATTGCTTCGAAAACTGTAGTTCGTTGAAAGAGGTTGTCCTTTCCAATCAATTGACAACTATTCCAAGCTCTTGTTTTAGAAAATGTGATATCAGGGAACTTCAGATTCCTGCCAGTGTGAGGACAATAAACTATGACGCATTCTATTCCAATCGTAATCTGAAGAGCATTACATTTGAGGAAGGGCTTCAAACAATCGATAGCGAGGCTTTCAGATATTGTGCAACCGATACGTTAGTCATGCCCTCGACGCTCAAGACCATTGGCTCTAATGCATTTGCCAATTGTACTAAATTAGTCTCCTTGAAATTGAACGAAGGCTTGCAGACCATCAATAGCGAGGCTTTCTACCAGTGTAATCAGCTGAGTGAAGTGGTTCTTCCCAGTTCTTTGACCTATTGCCAATATCCCTTCTCTTATTGTACGGGTCTGAAGAAACTGTATGCCCGTTCTGTCATTCCTGCCACTACCGATGGTAAATGTCCTATTTATAATGTGAGCTTGAATGATGTGACCCTCTACGTGCCTGTCTGGAGCCGTTCTGAATATCTGGCTGCTCCGGGATGGAATCAGTTTGTTACGGTAGAGAACTCCGACTTTATGCCTCAGAACGTGGTTATCTATAAGGACTTTATCTTTGGCTTGCGCGATACGCTTGATACAGACTATCGCCCCAACATCTATCTGCAGCATACGAATCAGTCGTATACGAACGCTTGGGGATGGAGCGACTATTATCATGGCAATTTGAAGAT
>CAMAHD010000080.1 GCA_945834405.1 uncultured Prevotella sp.
AAAAGTCTTAATGACCTTAATGACCAAATGACCAAATGACCAAATGACCACTTTCCCTCATCAATCACTCTAATTATGAAAGAAAAGGAAGTTTATTAATCCATTCATGATAAATTATAAATTGTAAATTATAAATTCTTTATCTATCAACGACTTACATACCCTTACGCACCCTTGACGAAGCCAAATTTTCAAACAAAGTCCGCAAATATCGCTTGGTTTATCATGAAGATGCCGTATCTTTGTATCGTGAATCTGAGCAGACACACATACAGGAGAGCAACATCAAACATCAACATAAGCATCAACATAAGCCCCAAAAACGACAAGCACACGATGAGAATCCATATAAAAACCCATTTGGCAATACCATTTTTCTGTACAGGAAGAAGTTATATTGCCATCACTAAATAAAAATTTTCCGTTAAGTTCGAATAAAAAACATTCTAAAGTGTAATATTCTGGACGGAAAGCAGTCTTATAGACAAGAAAACGATTTAAAAACAGAAATAACCGACAGAAAACTCATAGAAAGAATCCTGCAAGGCGACAGCAATCTATACGCTGAAGTGATGGGTCGATACGCCTCTTATATATATAATAAGGTGGTGGCTGTCGTCAAAGATATGGACATGGCACAAGAAGTGACCCAAATCACCTTCATCAAAGCATACGACCGTCTGGAATTATGGAGAGGTCAGGACCTATGCGGCTGGCTCACCTCTATCGCCTTCCACAGTGCCTTAGATGCGCTGAACAAAGAAAAGCGACGGCGAGGAAGTCCGTTGAATGAAAACAAAGAAACAACGGAACAGGAAGAGGACAGTTTCCAAGAAGAACGAGAACAGCAGCTTCAGAAACTGGAAGAAGATATCAGGCAACTGCCGGCAGAAGAACGGAAGTTGATAGAGATGCACTATTACAAGAAATTAAAAACAGAAGATATCGCGCGACAGACGGGTTTGACTCAATCCAATGTATTGGTACGGCTGCATCGAACTCGCGAGCATATCAAAAAACTGATGGGAGGAACCAAATATGACTGAAGATCAGGAACTGGAAAAACTGCTGGAACTGTCAGCTGAGAGATACCAGCAAACAGAGGACATCCGAAAAAAAGTGATGGCACAATTGAGAAAAGACGAGCGGAGAAGACAATGGAAGAAGTGGCTCAGACCTGTCTGCTTTGCCTTCGGAGTGCCCAACTTGTGTGTCATTTTCGCACTTCTATTGCAGATAGGATGCAAACAGAAAGGGGTTTGGGACTGGAATGCTGTTACCATCATACCTATCTCGGTGATGATTATCAGCATCGTAGGTATTGTCTCGCACTTTCAACCGTTCAAGAAATAAACAAAAAAACAAATAACATTATAATTATCATGGTAGATTTTATGGATTCATTAGTGCCTATTCTGGCCATCATCATGTCATTAGGCATACCTATTGTGATTATCGTAGCCATCACAGAGATAGCGACCAATCGCAAGAACAGAGAGAAAGAAGTAAAGCAGTTGATTATCGAAAACAACATCGACATGGAAAGGGCCAAGCTGTTGCTGGAGGAGAAAAAGGACTCCGCTCAAAGTCCCTACGCCACCTTGCGCTGCGGCTGTGCATTAGTGGGCATCGGCATTGGCTGTCTTATAAACCACTTCTGGCTGAAAATGCCCAATCCGGAATTCTGGATCGTCATTGCCAGTTTTATGGGTTTGGGATTCTTGGTCGCCTTTACTATCGAGTACCACTTAGAAAAGAAAAAAAGCCATCAGCAGGCGGAAGAGGAATAAAGCACAAAGACAGAATGGACAGCAAAAGAGGTCATCCTTCTCGACAGACAGAGAAAGATGACCTTTTTGGTGCCGAAAAGTCCACCCAATGTCCATGTTCAGAAACAGTACAAATTCTGACGAATCAAAAGGAGCAATAACATCATAAACTTCGATGGAATGGAATGTTTTTGCATCAGTACATACTATATAAAGTCTGCATGAAAAGGGTATTTGTCAAATTGGAAATTCTGTCAATAGAGAGATTTAACACATTTTCAAAAGATTGTCCATGATTTGTCCATACATCAACGAGCAGATAATCGTGCAATTATAATTAAATTTGCAGCAGAAAAGAAGGAAGACTCCGGCTTCTCATTTCTTTTCGCTGACAGAATAGAGTATTTAGGTCAAAATGGGTATTCAAATATAGGAATGGAAACACTTAGATGTGGAACGGCAACGAACAGTGGAAGAGAGCCATATGTTTGTTGCCGTTTTTGTTTCCCGCCTACAGAGGGTCTACATCATAATATACCTGCAGGGAAGCATAGCGTTTGTCTGTCAGCAGACTGGCACAAACCCCTCTCAACCATTGTCTCAATCCTTTCAAGTCCACGGACAATTCCAGTTTGATGACAATCTTTCGGATGCTTTGAGTCTTGACACGGGCGACGAAAGGTTTATCTGGTCCCAATACTCTTTTACCAAGTCCTTCTCGCAAACGACTTGCCATTTCGATGGCAGCCGTATCGGCTATCTCCTCATGCCTGTGTTTCAGATAGACATAAATCAATCGGGTGAAGGGAGGATAGGAAAAGGCTTGCCGTTCTTCGATGACATCCCTATAAAGTGCTTCAAAATCATGATGTACGACGTGGGACACCACGGGCAATTCAGGATTGGCAGTCTGCAACACGACATGTCCCTGAGCGCCAGCCCTGCCGGCTCTTCCGCTCACTTGCTCCATCATCATAAAGGCATGTTCATAGGAGCGGAAGTCGGGGAGGTTGAGCATGGCATCAGCATGGAGGATGCCCACCACCGACACTTTGTCAAAATCCAATCCCTTGCTCACCATCTGGGTCCCTATAAGAATATGTGTCCTGCCTTGTGCAAAGTCATTGATAAGGGTTTCGTATGCCTTGCGCGTACGGGCAGTATCAAGGTCCATTCGAGCCACCACGGCCTCCGGGAATATTTCCTTGATTTCATCTTCAACCTTTTCCGTTCCATAACCTCGGGTCATCAGATGTGTACATCCACATGCGGGACACTCGGCAGGTATCCGATAGGTATGCCCACAGTAATGACAAGTAAGCATGTTCTGGTTGCGGTGTAGCGTCAGACTAACGTCACATTGTTCGCAATGAGGCACCCACCCACACTGCTTACACATGACCATGGGAGCAAATCCCCTGCGGTTCTGGAAGAGAATAGCCTGCTCTCCGTTGTCAAGTGCCTTGCGCACTTCAGCCAACAAGAGCGGCGAGAAGACCCCTTTCATCATTTTGCGATGACGGAGGTCCTTGGTATCTACCACTGTTATCTGTGGCAGTTCTATATTACGATAACGGGTGGTCAGTCTCACCAATGAATATTTTCCGTTCATGGCATGATGGTAAGACTCCATACAGGGGGTGGCAGTGCCGAGCAATGTCTTGGCTCCAAACATCTGAGCCAACACGATTGCCACATTACGTGCATGATAGCGAGGTGCAGGGTCCTGCTGTTTGTAGCTGGTTTCATGTTCCTCGTCGACAACCACCAATCCAAGTCTCTGAAAAGGAAGGAAAACAGCCGAACGTGCTCCGAGAATCACATCGTAAGGCTCGTCAGACAGTTGCTTCTTCCAAAGCGCCACTCTGTCGGCATCACTGAACTTGCTGTGATAAATGCCCAATCGGTTGCCGAAAACCCGACTCAAACGGTCCATCATCTGAACAGTCAGCGCTATTTCGGGCATCAGGTAAAGCACCTGCTTGTGTTGCTCGATGGCATTGCGTATCAGATGAATATAAATTTCCGTCTTGCCGGAGGAGGTCACTCCATGCAACAAAGTGACAGCTGTCTTTCCGAAAGAATCCAGTATCTGGTTATAAGCCTGCTGCTGTGCCTCACTCAGTGCTTTCAGTGGCAAGTCTTCGGCCACGCCTCCATCTCCCGGAAGACGTCGGCGAGGACGGCTGTCGGCGTTTTTTTTCAGTTTTGCAGGCATGGCTGCTTTATATACATCTCCAATAGGTGACATATAATAGTCAGATATCCACTGCCACAGACGGTACTGGCTTTCCAGTATGGAGGGTTTTTCGTCCATCACCTCCACAACGGGTTTCACCTGATATTCCATCGGTTCTTGCTGGTGCATCCTTACCACCATTCCCACGTAGCTTTTCTTTCCAAAAGGGACTAACACTCTGATTCCCATGCGCATAACCTGCTCCATACCTTCTGGTACAGAGTAGGTAAAAAAGCCCTCAATGGGCACTGGCAATATGACATCTACGAAATTCACGAATGCAAATTTAAAGAATTTCCACGATATTCCCTACTTTTCAGGCATATATTTCAGCGGCTGCCATCAATTCTTGGTCCATGACTATCCCTCCTGCTCTCCGGACTGTTCTCGCCTGCCCAGCTCTCGATATGCCTGTGGCGACATTCCGGTATGCTTCTTGAACAGACGAGAGAAATAATAGCTGTCATCCACTCCTACTTTGTGGCACAACTGATTGACTTTCATATCAGTAGACCTCAATAAGGCAGACGCTATCTGCACCTTGATGATATTCAGACAGGCAATGACCCCACAACCTTTCTGCTGTTTGAACAAGGCAGAGAGATGGCTGGACGAATAGCCTGTGTATGATGCCAACTGGCTGACGGTCAGCTTTTTCTCGATATTCTCTCTCATATAGCGTATGGCAGCATCCACGACGTCACTATCCGCCATTGTCCTGTCTGCATCCGTTGCATGACGATACTGATTGAGATATCTCATGGAAGCGAGATAATGATGCAAGAGGGAAGAAGCATAACGCAGATGTTCCATGTCGTAGCCACGGCTTAGCGTTGTGAATATCTCTTCAAAGATATTGTTTCGCTCACTGATACGTGAGGTCATGCCAGGAAGCACATTCTGAGGAGTGACAGCCCCCTTGGCATAAGTAGAGGCAAGTGTACCGCTGAAATGAACCCAATAGATGGTCCAGGGTTCGGTATCACTGGCCGCATAGGAATGAGGCTGTCCTGCAGGCAGGACGAAAAACTGGTTGGAACAAACGGCATACTCCTTGTTGCCAACGCGATAAGTCCCTTTTCCGTCCACACAGTATATCAGCACATACTGCTGTATCCCCTCCGGTCTGCTGCGATAATGATTCACCGCATGGGGATAATAGCCTATATCCGTGATATAAAGACTGGAGAGCAAAGCATCCTTACGCTCCCGTTCCACGACCATCCGAGACAAGACGATGGCTCTTTCACCACTGAATCCTTCTTTCTGTTTCATGTCTGCAAAGATACGACATTTTCGCAGAATACCATCAAACAATCAGACGATTGTCCATTGAATTTGATATTTTTATCCATCTTACGTCTCGCGAAACAGGCGTAACTTTGCAAGCGAGAACTTCAAGCCTATCTATTAACCATCATCAAACAACAATGCAAGAAAATTTTAACAGACAGTTCACCTATTTCATCTGTATGGTTTCAGCCATGGGAGGATTACTCTTTGGTTACGACTGGGTGGTCATAGGCGGAGCCAAGCCTTTCTACGAACTTTACTTCGACATCAGCAACGCTCCCTTGCTTCAAGGAGTAGCCATGTCAACAGCCCTGGTAGGCTGTCTTTGCGGAGCCATGTGTGCCGGAGGCATAGCCGACCGCTATGGCCGCAAGCCTCTTCTGGTGGCATCGGCATTTCTTTTCACGCTGTCGGCGGTGACAACGGGTTGGTTCAACAGCTTCATTGGTTTCAATTTAGCCCGTTTCATCGGTGGTGTGGGCATCGGTGTGGCATCCGCTCTCTCCCCATTATACATCGCTGAGATTTCTCCTTCATCCATCCGAGGGCGTCTGGTTTCACTCAATCAGATGACCATTGTATTGGGTATTCTCTGCGCACAGATTGTCAACTGGCAGTTGGCAGAACCCATACCTGAGGGCTTCACCGACCAGCAGATTTTTGCCTCTTGGAACGGGCAGATGGGCTGGAGATGGATGTTCTGGGCAGAAACCATCCCCGCAGCCTCCTTCCTCATCCTTTCCTGCTTCATTCCTGAAAGTCCACGCTGGCAGGCAATGAACAAGCGCCAAAAGGAAGCCGTACAGACATGGACATCCATCGGAGGCGCAGACTATGCCGACGAGCAGATTCGGAACCTCCAGGCATCTCTGACTACCGTGAGCAACAAAAGTGAGTCGGGAGCTCTCCGCCAACTTCGTCCCGTTCTGTTCCTTGGCATCTTCATTGCCGTCTTCCAGCAATGGTGCGGAACCAATGTCATCTTCAACTATGCAGAAGAAATCTTCAGTGCCGCCGGTTACAGTGTAGGTGAGGTACTCTTCAACATCGTCATTACCGGCGTTGCCAATGTCGTCTTCACCATCGTAGCCCTGAACACGGTAGACCGCTGGGGGCGTCGTTCGCTGATGCTGTTCGGTGCCGGCTCGCTGGCAGTCATCTATCTGCTCTTGGGTGGCTGTTACTTCTTCCAGCTGAAAGGTATGCTTTTAGTGATACTGGTTGTACTTGCCATCGGCTGTTATGCCATGTCACTCGGTCCCGTCACATGGGTACTCATCTCCGAACTCTTCCCCAACAGAGTAAGAGGACTGGCAGTCGCGATATGCACCTTCGCCCTATGGACAGCCTGCACCATCCTTACCTTCACCTTCCCCACCCTCAATGCCACACTGGGCAGCAGCGGAACCTTCTGGATCTATGCCGCCATCTGTATCGTAGGGTTCCTGTTCTTCCTGCGCCGACTGCCGGAAACCAAGGGCAAGAGTCTGGAAGAAATAGAAAAAGAGATGATTCAATCGACAGACACACGAGAATAGAAACAAAAAAAAACACATAACATTACAGTCATGGTAAAAGCATGGAGAGAGTCGGTAGTCATTCCGACATACGAAGCCGGCAAGCCGGAGAAGAACCCCATATTCTTGGAAAACAGAGTTTATCAGGGTTCCAGTGGAGTGGTTTATCCCTACCCCGTCATAGAGCGTATCAGCAACGAAAAGACCGACCACGAGTATCAAGCCATCTACCTTGAGAACGAATATATCAAGGTCATGATATTGCCCGAACTGGGAGGCAGGGTACAGATGGCATACGACAAGATCAAGAAACGCCATTTTGTTTATTACAACCATGTCATCAAACCCGCCTTGGTAGGTCTGGCAGGTCCTTGGATCAGCGGTGGCATCGAATTCAACTGGCCTCAGCACCACCGCCCCAGCACCTTCATGCCCATAGACAGTTCCATCCAGGAGAACGAAGATGGGTCGGTAACGGTATGGGTGAGTGAGATGGAACGGATGTTCCACCAGAAGGGCATGGCTGGATTTACGCTTCGCCCTGGATGCGCCTATCTGGAAATCAAGGGCGTTCTGTACAACCGAACGAACATCCCGCAAACATTCCTGTGGTGGGCCAATCCCGCCGTGGCTGTCAATGACCATTATCAGAGCGTATTCCCACCTGACATCAATGCAGTATTTGACCACGGAAAGAGAGCCGTCTCCACCTTCCCCATCGCCACCGGCACTTATTACAAGATGGACTACTCTGCTGGTGTTGACATCTCCAACTACAAGAACATCAAGGTGCCAACCTCCTATATGGCTGTCAACTCGAAATATGATTTCGAAGGTGGCTATGAAAACGACACCAAGGGAGGCATGCTCCACGTGGCAAGCCACCATTTCTCACCAGGCAAGAAACAGTGGACATGGGGCAACGGAGACTTCGGCAGAGCCTGGGACCGCAACCTCACGGATGAAGACGGTCCCTATATCGAGCTGATGGCGGGGGTATATACTGAAAATCAGCCGGACTTCTCATGGCTGATGCCTTACGAGGAGAAACGCTTCACCCAGTACTTCATGCCCTATCGCGAGGTGGGTATCGTGAAGAATGCTTCAAAGGATTTCATCCTCAATGTAGAGGAAGAAGAGGAGGGAAAGGTGAGAATCAAGGTCTTTGCCACCTCCAAGAAAACTGTTCAGGTATGCCTGAAGGCAGACAACGGACGAATCTTCTATGACGAAGAAGTGACACTGTCGCCCGAATCATTGCTCGACAAGGTGGTCAACGTCAACGGAACGACGCTCAACCAGCTTACTCTCTCCGTAGGAAAATATCTGAGCTGGCACGATGAAATGGACGAAATTCGACCCATTCCAGATGCAGCAGAGGCAGCACTGCTACCTCAGGACATCAAGACCTGCGAACAACTTTACCTCACGGGATTACACCTTGAACAATACCGTCACGCCACCTACAACCCCGTGGACTATTACGAAGAAGCATTGAGGCGTGACCCTTTAGACTATCGCTGCAACAACGCACTGGGATTGTGGTATATACGGAAGGGACGCTTTGAACTGGCAGAGAAGTATCTGCGAACGGCTGTAAAGGTCATTACCCGACGCAACCCAAACCCTTACGACGGAGAACCTATCTACAACCTCGCCCTGGCACTGAAATACCAAGGAAGAACGGACGAAGCCTACGAGCTGTTCTGGAAAGCAACCTGGAACAAGGGATGGGCTGATGCAGGCTATTTTGCAGCAGCGCAGATCTCCGTAGAACAAAACCGACTGGAGGATGCCTTAGACGAGCTGGACCGATGCCTGCAAAACAATGCCCACAACCATCAGGCACGAGCGTTGAAATCGTGCATTTTGAGACTTGATGGCAAAAAAGAGGCAGCCAAGGCTCTTTGTCTTGAATCACTGGCATTAGACTGCTTCAACTATGGCTGCCTGTTTGAATTGGGACTGCTCGAAACGACTACAACCGAGGAAATGCCCCTCGCCCATCAACAACTGTGCGTGCTGATGCACGGCAACGCTCATAACTACGACGAGCTGGCGCTCGACTATTGGCAGGCAGGACGATGCTCCGAGGCACAACAGGTATGGCAACTCGCCATCGCGCAGAAGGCAACCACTCCCATGACCTATTACTATCTGGGACTGACAGGTTGTGAAGATGCATGGCACGATGCCACAGAAGCATCCCCTCTCTACTGTTTCCCCAACCGTCTGGAAGCGGTTCTCGCTCTGCGGAAAGCCATCCATACCAATCCGTCTGATGCCATGGCACCCTACTTCCTGGGATGTCTTTACTACGACAAACGCCAATATGACGAGGCACAGAAACTGTGGGAACTGTCAGCCGAAATCAACCCCTCTTTCCCTACGGTCTGGAGAAATCTGGCACTCGTCCTCTTCAACAAGCGCAACCAAAGTCAGATGGCGCTGGAGTATATGGAAAAGGCATTTACACTGGACACCACCGACGCCCGCATCCTCATGGAATTAGACCAGCTGTACAAGCGTCTGCAATATCCGCATGCTTTCCGCTTGGATAATCTGGAGAAATATCCCGAACTGGTGGCAGAACGCGACGACTTGCTGTTAGAGAAGATCACACTGCTCAATATCTGTCAGCGTTACGAAGAAGCCCGACAGCTGATAGACAATCATATCTTCCACCCATGGGAGGGAGGTGAAGGCAAGGTTCCCGCCCAATATCAGTATTGTCGTCTGGAACTTGCCAAACAGGCACTTGCCAATGGCGAGGCTGCAGAGTCGCTGGCTTTGCTGGAGGAGTGTCTCAGCTATCCTCACCATCTGGGCGAGGGCAAACTGCATGGCGCTCAGGACAATGATTTCCTGTTCTTCATAGGTTGCGCTCTCAAGTTATTGGGACGAAAAGAGGAGGCCAGACAGTATTGGCTGAAGGCCATCGAAGGACCGCAGGAACCAGCTGCTGCCATGTATTACAACGATGCCAAACCCGACAAGATATTCTATCAGGGAATGGCACTGAGAAAACTGGGCAGAGACGGCGAGGCCAACAGCAGGTTCTACAAGCTGCTGAACTACGGCAAGCAGCATCTCTTTGAAAAGCAAGTGATGGACTATTTTGCCGTTTCGCTTCCCGACTTGCTCATTTGGGATGATTCGCTCGACGCACGCAACGTGATTCACTGCAAATACATGCTGGCTCTGGGCTATCTCGGCATGGGCAATACCTCCAAGGCAAAACAGTACCTCATAGAGATAGAGCAGGCTGACAAGAACCATCAAGGCATCATGGCTCTGAGAAGTTACATGGAACTGTCGGAAAAGTTTGCCCATACCCACAAAAACGCATAACGTATAACCTATACTAAAACATTCAACCTATGAACAGACTACTGAAAACCATGGCGGCAATACTCTTGACGACCTTGCCAGCCGGCCCGATGAAGGCGCAGTCAGCCCATGTACCCGACGTGAAATGGGACCGCCACAGCCTCATCATTGACGGAAAGCGTGTGATGCCCGTCATGGGCGAAATACACTACTCGCGCCTGCCTGCCGACGAGTGGCGCGAGGAACTGACAAAGATGAAAGAAGGAGGTGTAACCATCATCGCCAACTATGTTTTTTGGAATCATGTGGAGGAGACGGAAGGCATCTTCAACTGGAGCGGGCAGCGAAACCTGCGGGCTTTTCTGGAAATATGCCAGGAGCTGCAACTGCCTGTCGTGTTGCGTATCGGACCTTTCTGCCACGGAGAGGTGCGCTGCGGCGGCATACCCGACTGGGTCTTCGCCAAAGGCTGCAAGACTCGCGACACCAATCCTGTCTTCATGAACTACACGCGCATCCTGTATCGACAGATCTTCGCTCAGATACAAGGATTGCAATGGAAGGACGGCGGTCCGGTCATGGCGGTGCAGTTTGACAACGAGCAACGTAACGGCAACTATCTGATGGCACTGAAGAAAGAAGCCCTTGCCATTGGCTTCGACCTTCCTTTCTATACGCGCACGGGATGGCCAGCACTTACCAAACCGGTACCTTATGGCGAAATGCTGCCCCTGTTCGGCGATTACGCTGATGGATTCTGGGAAAGGAGCATCGAGGAAACAGCTGGCAAATACTATCAGGCATTCAACTTCAGAAGTCAGGAAGGCACGCCGTCGGCCAACAAGAAGGAGAAGAAAACGACGAACGGTCAGCAGTCTGACTTTGATGTCACCTCACAAATCTCCCACGATGAGTCGGAGGCTTATCCCTATTTCACCTGCGAACTGGGAGGCGGCATGATGACGGCTTACCATCGCCGCCCATACATCTATCCCGAAGATGCCTACTCTCTCGCTATCTGCAAGTTAGGCAGCGGCAGCAACCTCCTGGGATACTACATGTATCATGGAGGTACCAACCCCGACGGCATCACGTATCTGAACGAATGTCAGCAGACCCTCGCCACCAACTACAATGACATGCCTGTCAAGACCTATGACTTTCAGGCTCCTTTGGGTGAGTTTGGACAGAAGAATCCACACTATGAAATGCTGCGAAAGCTCCACCTGATGATGCGTTGCTGGGGAGACGTGCTGGCTCCGATGGAACCGGTGTTTTCTTGCCCTCAAGACCTGAAAAAGGGGGAGGACAACGCCCTCCGATGGGCATATAGGCAGAAAGGCGAGCAAGCCTTCGTCTTCGTCAACAACTACGAACGCCTGCAGCAGCTTTCCGACAAGAAAAATGTTCGTTTCAGTGTTTGCGGTGTTGATTTCCCGCGAAAACCCATCACCATCCCTGCCAACACGTCATGTATCTTTCCTGTCAACATAGATGGCATCAGATATGCCACTGCCCAACTGGTAGAGAAACGGGATGGAAAAATCATCATGCAGCAGGTAGCGAGCATACCTGTGGAAATCGCCATCGATGGAAAGGTGTTGCGCAACGTCAAGCCAAAGGGCATGGAGCAACCCGTCTACAAAAACATCTATCTGTTGCCCGACGAGAAGAGCTTGCATCAGCCAACCGCAGAGCCCATGGTTCAGCAGGTGTCATTCACCAAGAAGCAGGAAGCTGCCAGCCAGCAACGCGCCATCCCTATCGGCGTACAGAAAGTGGCAGAAGCTCCGTCAGACCTGGATTTCGACAAGGCAGCCATCTATCAGATAGCTCTCGACGGCATTCCCACGGGATGCAAAGAACAGAAACAGCTGCTGGAAATCAATTACCGTGGTGATGTGGCACGTCTCTATGCAGACGGCAAGCTGGTTGCCGACAACTTCTACAACGGAAGACCCTTCCTCATGGGTTTGTGGCGACTGCCTCAGGGATGCAAGACGTTGGAGCTGCGCATTCTGCCCTTGCAAAAAGAAATGCCCGTCTATTTCCCACGCGAAGCTGATACCACTCCCGGCGAAAACGTCTCGTCGGTCATCTTGAAACAGATGTAAAAAAACAGATGTCGTCAGACCATCAGAATCTAAGTCATGACACCCTCACAACAGCACTCTTGAGACCTCTCAATTAAATTGGAATAGTTGCATTGACGGATTATTCCCTGACGAAATGCGGCCATGCGGGTTCGCCCAGTTGGGGTGCGTATTCAAATCCCTCATACGAAAAGCCGCTAAGGTCATCGGACGAGGAGAGACGGTTGGTCAGGATGTATCTCAACATCGCGCCACGGCATGATTTTGCCCATACTGCCTGCATCTTGAGATTGCCGTTCTTCTGACGCACGTAAAAGAGCGGATGAACCACGGTGACCTCTTGGCAGACACGCTTCCAGTCGAAGAGATGCTCGTATTCCTCGGTGGAGAGATGAAGCAGAATGCCGTCATCGGCCTTCACGCTGTCAATGAGAACGTCGGTGAGGGTGTCGCGCCAGAAACGGTTGACGGGAATGTCTTCGGCTGAAGGCAGATGCACGCAGTGCTCCATACGGTAGGGGACCACGCCGTCCATCGGTCGGAGCAATCCATATAGGAAACAGGTGATCCACAGGTGATCTTGTGCGAACTTGAGGTCACCGTCGTCGAGGGTATGAGCCTTGAGATGCTTGTAAGCCTGTCCGTTATATGCCATGATGGCAGGCATCTTCTTGGCAGTGAAGAAGTTCTGGTATCGCTGCCAGTTCTCGGCAGCCA
>CAMAHD010000081.1 GCA_945834405.1 uncultured Prevotella sp.
AAACGAATTAAAACGATGAGTTACACCTATGATTATCCGAGACCGGCAGTAACGGCAGACTGCGTGGTCATTACCCAAGAAGAAGATGCCAAAGTGTTACTGGTACAGCGTGGCAACGAACCCTATAAAGGCTGCTGGGCTTTGCCTGGAGGATTTATGGAGATGGACGAAACGACAGAACAATGCGCCATACGCGAACTGCAGGAGGAAACAGGGATGTGCGTGAACCATGTCAGGCAGATAGGCGCTTACTCCAAGGTAGACCGTGACCCTCGCGGACGCAATGTCTGCGTGGCTTATCTGGCCGTCATCGACAAGCCTTGTGCTGTTGCCGGCATGGACGATGCCGCCAAGGCTGAATGGTTTTCGCTGTCTGCACTGCCAGAACTGGCATTCGACCATCAGGACATCGTGAAGGATGCCATCAGGCTCTGTCATGATGGAGAAAACGATGAGCGATAATGGCGAACAAACCTCACTATCATGTTCAAAAATCACGTAAAAGTGATTTTTGAACATGATTTAACTTTTATCATGACGATATTGATGGAAGAATACAAAAAACTTTGTATATTTGTGGAAAATTTGCGAATATGCAGCAGAAACTCAAGTTTTTTATTATTAACAACTAAAACAAAACCATGAAACAAATCCAAACTCTTCTCACGTTGTTGCTGCTGATGATAGGAACAACGATGACGTGGGCAGCGATGCAAAACGCCAGTGCTGCCAGAAGTGGGCAGACCTTTACCGACGAACCGGTAAGCGTGGTCTTTGCCATGAACGACATCAACAATCCGGGAGCCTACACGTCCACTCCTGCCGATGTCTTCAGCACCGTAGCCTTCGACTCAGGCGACTGCACCCTCACGAACACTGCCACGATTACGATGACCGACGGTACAGCCTCTGACGTGAAGGGCATCAAGTTCAAGCCTGCAGGAAGTACCCAGAAACTCAACTGGTTTGTACGTCCTGCCATAGGTCTGACTTTCACGCCTACTCGCGTCGAGGGATATATCAACCGCTGTGGTACTGATGCCGAAAAGGGCGTGACCGTCACGGCACGAAAGACCGATGGCACAAGCGTCACGCTCGGCACCTTTACGGCATGGAGACAGGGAAAACCCTCGTCTTCTAAACCATACGACAGCGAGGCAGTATACAAATATGACATCAAGCTCACCGCTGAGCAGCAGGCAAAACTTGCAGGTACGGAAGGCTTCTATCTGGAAGCCTCAGTAGGTGTAGGCGCAGCCAAGGAGGGACTCTTCGGCCGTGTGACCATCGAAGGAAACATGAACGGTACGATGGTTGCCGTCAACAAGTATAAACTCACGCTTGCCGCCAATCCTGCCGAGGGAGGTGAAGTGTCCGTCTATCCCAACTCTGAGGAGTATATTGAAGACGATGAAGTGACCCTGACGGCTGTCGAAAACTTCGGCTATAACTTCGTGAACTGGACGGATGCAGCCGGAGAGGTAGTATCTAAGGATGCCAAGTTCAAGTATAAGGTGAAAGCCGACGAAACCCTCACCGCTAACTTCCAGAAGGTCAACACATACGCCTTGGACATCGCCGTAGAGGGTGGAGCCAAAGGCTATATGGTAAGCCTTTCACCGGCACCTACCGTCGTCGATGGCAAGAACATGTACGAGGAAGGTACCAAGGTCATCATCAGTGCTGCCTCCAACAAGATTCTTTCGTTCACCAACTGGAGCAACGGTGAGACTGCGGCTGAAATGGCTGTCGTCATGAACGAAAACAAGTCGTTCACAGCCTCTTATGCCGCTATCGACTTTGTTGCAGGATGGGACTTCTTCCTGCGTGGCAATGCAGGACGTGCCGCCGACTTTGCCGCTGCCGACAACGATGCCGTCACACTCGTGATGCGCAATGAGGCTGGCGACGAACGAGGATGGCTCGACAAGAGTCAGGAGGCTGCAGGAGGTTATGAGGGTCGTCCCGCTGCTGTCAACTGGACCACGGGAAGCCGCATCGGCGACGTGGGGCATTACTACTGGCAGACCTGTGTCAACGCATCTGCCTTCACGCAGCTGAAAGTCATCACATGTATGGTTTACAACTACAATGCCTATCCCGTACAGCGAATCGAATATTCACTGGATGGAGAAAACTGGACCACTGTCGGTTCTATCTCCATTGAAGGTGCCAAGATGTGGACCGACGGTACCTTCTCACTGCCAGCCGATGCCGACAACAAGGAAAAAGTATATATCCGCTGGATCAGCGACAAGACCTCGCAGGTGGCAGGTACGGCATCTGCCAACGACGGTATCTCGCTCGGCGAATCTTACATCATCGGTACTGCCAAGCTGATTAACGACGGAAAGGCTCCGGTGCTCGTCTCTTCTGTTCCTGCCGAAGGTGCTACGGGTGCTTCTGCCAACGGCAAGGTGGTGCTGACCTTCGACGAGAAAGTGAAACTGACCGACAAGGCTAAGGCCAGCATCGGCGATGCCAGTCTCAGCCTCTCCGTAAGCGGCAAGACCGTGATATGCGAGTATAAGGGTCTGACCTATTCTACGGATTATACCTTCCGTCTGGCTGCCGGTTCGGTTGCCGACCTGACCGACAATGCCATTGCCGAGGACATCGTCATCAACTTCCAGACCAAGGTGAAACCAAGCATTGTCAAGGGAACCTACGACTTTATCGTTCCTCTCGACGGAACCATCACGGAGGCTCTCGCCGCAGCCAACAAGCGTGGAGCTTCTGCCACGGAGCGTTATCGCATCCTCATCCTCAACGGCAATTATGTCTTTGATACCAACGGCACTACCACGGGTGGCGACGGCAACACCTATCCCGACCCACGCTCTTACCTCAACGCTCCCTATGTCTCTTTCATCGGAGAGTCCATGGAGGGTGTAGTCATCACCAACCAGAATCCTCCTGCTACATGGGACAATGGCTACGGTATGGCATGTCCTCTCGAAGGTATCGGCAAGGGTGACGTGCTCATCATCAACAAGGAGGGTCACGACGCTTACTTCCAGAACCTCACCATGAAGTCTTCCATGGGTGATGCCCACGGACGCGACATCGTGCTTCAGGACAAGTCCAACCGCACCATCTTCAAGGATGCCTGCCTCTGGGGTTATCAGGACACTTATGTCTCCAACAACCAGTCGGGTAAGTTCTACTTCGAGGGAGGCGTGCTCCGCGGACGTACCGACTATCTCTGCGGCAAGGGCGATGTTTACTACAACGAGGTGACCCTTCAGCAGTGTGACCAAGGCGGTTATATCGCCGTTCCTTCCCAAGCCAAGAAATATGGATATGTGTTCAACAACTGCTATATCAAGAAGGAGACCAGCAGCGTGACCTTCTATCTCGGCCGTCCATGGGGCAGCGGCACTCCTACCGCCAGCTTCATCAATACCAAGATGGATGCCAATGCGCTCGGCAACGGATGGGCAGACATGAGTGGCGGCTGGCCCAAGCGATTTGCTGAATACAACTCTTATCTCGTCTCCGGCACTCCTATCGACCTTTCTGGCCGTCGCACTTCATGGACCGATAAGGAAAACAATGTTCATCCCAACGATCCTATCCTCACCATCGACGAGGTGAAGGAGATGAGTCTTGCCAACGTGATGGGTCAGGACGACGAATGGGATCCTACCGTTTCTACCGAACAGGCTTCTGCTCCCACACATGTGGTCATCAACAATGCGACGAAGACTCTCAGCTGGGATAACAGCGACTATGTCTTCTGCTGGGTTGTGAGCAAGGACGGCAAGTTCGTTGCAGTCACCACTACCAACAGCTATGCCATCGACGATGAATCGGCTACATGGACGGTACGTGCTGCCAACGAGATGGGTGGTCTTGGCGAGGCTGCCACAGCCACTGTCGCTACAGGCATCACTTCTGCCGGCAATGATGCCGCCGAGATGGTATCTACGGTTTATTATGACTTGCAGGGTGCCCGCGTAGGCAGTGCTTACAAAGGTGTCGTTATCAAGAAAGTGACCACTGCCGACGGTCATACTTCTGCAACAAAGATAATCAGATAAGGGCTTTCCATCACACAGAAAAAGTGATGATAAAAACCTTTATCCTTTACCCTAAAAAAGAAGGCCCAGCTGCTGGGTCTTCTTTGTTTTATGAAGAATCAAGGGGGATGGTTCTTTGACTAAAAGTGAGTTTCTTCGACTATGGGTGAGATTCTTCGACTATGAGTGTCTTTTTACGATGTCCAGCAACTGTCGGTAGTTGGCGGCGTTATTGGCGGCGATGACACCCGAAGGCTCAGTGAGACACAGCGGACAACCCTGGGCAGAAGAGATGATGCCTCCGGCTTCGGTCAGTATCAGTGAGGCAGCAGCATAATCCCAGGGACTGAGCAGATATTCGAAATACAGCTCACATCTGCCCATCGCCAGATAGCATAACTCCGGAGCACAGGCTCCAAACCTGCGAATGTCGTTGCATTGGTGGAAGGCATCGATGATGATTCGTGAACAGATGTCCGTATACTCCTTGTGATAGACGGGCAGGGCAGTACACAGCACACCGTTGTTGAAGGCACGCTCAGACACGTGTATTCTTTTGCCGTTGCAGAAGGCTCCCTTCCCTTTTTCGGCATAAAACATTTCGTCGGTACGGGGCAGATAGACCACTCCCATTTCCATCTCCTCACCGTGTTTCAACCCCACGCAAATGGCACACTGGTCGATGCCGCGGCTGTAGTTGGCAGTACCGTCAATGGGGTCGATAATCCAGGTGTATTCGTGCGGCTGGGCATCGTTCATGTCTTTCTCCTCACAGAGGAAACCCGACGAGGGCATCAGCAGGGAGAGTTGCTGACAGAGGAAGTCCTGTACGGCCACATCCGAGGATGTAACGATATTCTCGCATCCGTCTTTCTGTTCAATGTCGAATCCGTCGGTAACCATCAGTCCGGATGCATCTCTGACGATGGCTATGAGTTGTTGTATTGTCATCATTGTCTACGGGGGTTATCGATTATCTTTATGTAAAACGTAACCCGTTTTTTTGTTCATTTGTATCAGGTGGTTAGTTTATTGAACCCGCCTGTCATTGATAATTGTTTGATAAATAGCAGCGATGGCCTCTTGGCTGAGAGCCACGGGATTGTTCTTCAGTCGAATGGGATTGACCGACGAGGTGAGGGTAGGGAGGTCTGACGAGGGACAGGCAGGAGAGGGACGGTCCAGCCGCATCTGGTCCATCATGCGGCGGAAGAGGGCGATGGCATCAGCCGGAGCGTCACACCCCATGGCATGGGCAATCTGCCGGAAGATATCCGAGAGATAGTCGGAGCCTCGACTGTCGATACACAGCTCCATGTTGTTGAGCATATAAGTCCATATTTCTGGCAGACAGAGAGCCACGGCATGTCCGTGTGGGAGCGCGTAGAGCGAGGTCAGCTTATAACTCATGGCATGGGCAGCCGTTGTCTGGGTGATGTTGATGGCTCTGCCGCTGAAGTTAGCTCCCAGCATCACCTGCCAGGCAGCCTCCTTGTCATCGTCCATGATATATGCCTGCCAGTTGTTCATGATCAGCTCGACAGCTTGACGGCTGTATTCGTAACTCTCCTCCGTAGAATGGACGGACCACCATGACTCGATGGCCTGACAGAGGGCATCCATCAGCGTACACTGTTTCTGATAGATGGGCAGCCCTTTCAGCACGTCGGGTTCGAGCAAGGCTACATCGGGCAGCACCCCATCGTTGGTCACCGTCTGTTTGGCTCCTTCGTAATACATCACGGCATTGTGGGTCGATTCGCTTCCCGTGCCTGCAGTGGTAGGTATGGCTATGAGTGGCAGTCGGCTTCCGTCGCAACTTACTCTTGTCAGGACTGTCGGAGGGATGAGAGCCGCCCTCCCTTCTTCTGCCAGTACAGCCAGCTTGATACATTTAGCCACGTCCATGGCACTGCCTCCGCCGATGGCGATGATAGCGTCAAACGCTTGCGACGCTATCAGGTCGATGCCCTTGCATACCTCTTCGTAACGCGGATTGGGGGTGAAGTCGGAAAAGAGGGTGAACGCCACATCCATCCCCTCCAGCAACTCCCTGAACGGCAGGGAAGCAAAGGAGTGTCTGCCTGTGACGACAAACAGTCTTTTGCAACTCCAGGTGTTCAGTATCTGAGGCAGCTCGCCTATACCTTTGATTATCTGATGATTCATATCTCTTATCTTCTCTTATTGAAAGAACTACTCTTTCAGGAATTTCATCAGCGCTTCCTTGTTCTGTATCGGAGTCGTGGTGGGGCGTCCTAAATCCTTGCGATTGCCTTTCTTCACGCAAACCTGCATGAATATGGGACCTTCCGTATTTTTCACGGTCTCCAGTTGAGCCTCCAGCTCCTCCAGTGTTTCAGCCGAGAACGTATGGGCATACCCTACCGCCTTTGCCACTCCGCAGAGGTCAATCTTCAGTCCCACGGTGGGTTGTCCTCCCACGGAGTCATGCGCACCGTTGTTGAAGACCACGTGAATCAGGTTGCTGCATTTCATGCTGGCAGCAATAGCCATGTTGCCCATGTGCATGATGCTGGCACCGTCGCCGTCAAAGCAGTAAACCCTTCTCTGCGGTTTCTGCAGGGCGATGCCAAGGGCAATCTGCGAAGCATGACCCATGGAACCCACGGTCAGGAAATCGCGCTCGTGCCCTTCGTTCATGGCAGTGCGGTATTCGAACAGTTCTCTTGAAATCATGCCGGTGGTAGAGACGATGCAGGCATGAGGCTCGATGCAGGATGCCACCTTGCGGATAGCCTCTTCGCGCGAGAGCGTCAGTGGGTTGTCATCAGCCTTTTGCAGCTGATAGGTCTCGAAAGTATCTTTTTCTACGACAAGGGCGTAACATTCCCCTGTCTTCTTCATCCACTCTGCCGCTGCTGCTATCTGTTTAGCCGCCGCCTCTTCGTCTTTTGCCATCACCGTATAGTTGATGCCCATGACGTTGAGCAGTCCTGTCGTCACCTTTCCTTGCTTGACATGTTGCGGCTCGTCATGAACGCCTGGTCGTCCTCGCCAGCCTATCACCAGCAGCACGGGAATGTTGTATACATCCTTGTCGGTGAGCGATGCCAGCGGGTTGATGATGTTGCCTTCGCCTGAGTTTTGCATGTACACAACGGGAATCCTTCCCGTAGCGAGGTGATAGCCGGCAGCAATGCCCATGGCACCGCCCTCGTTGGCAGCGATGATGTTCTGTTCGGCTGGCAGCTTGTCGGTAATATAGGCACAGATATTCTTCAGCAGTGAGTCAGGAACACCGGCATAGAAGTCGATGCCCTGTTGCTGAAGACTTTTTACAAAAAATTCTGGTCTTAACATAGTCTCGTAATGATTTATTCTTCTGGTATCAGGTTGATGATTTCCTTGATGGACATGCAGGTGTCGTCGCACTCCTTGGCACGATGGTTTTCCAGTATGGTGCGTGCAGCTTGCTGCATGGCAGGAAATCCGGTGCGTGTCAGCTGGTTGGCATATATGACCACGTTAACGCCACGCTGTTTGAACTCCGTTTCGGTCACGGTATTGAATGATGTAGGAACGACGACGATGGGAGTCGTACTGTTCTGGGCACGGAATTTTTCGACAAACTCGAAAATCTCAGCGGGGTCTTTCTTGCGCGAGTGAATCATGATGGCATCGGCACCACCCTCGTTCACATAGGCGAAGGCACGTTTCAGTGCGTCCTCCATGCCCTGCTCCAATATCAGCGACTCGATACGGGCACAAATCATGAACTCCTTTGTCTTCTGTGCCCTTTTGCCCGCCTGAATCTTGGCGCAGAAGTTTTCGATGCTGTCCTGAGTCTGAGCCACTTCGGTACCGAAGAGCGAGTTTTTCTTCAGTCCAGTCTTGTCTTCGATGATGATCATGCTCACCCCCATACGTTCCAGTGAGCGCACCGTATAGACGAAATGTTCGGTCAGACCGCCCGTGTCGCCGTCGAAGATGATTGGTTTGGTGGTCACCTCCATGATGTCGTCGATGGTGCGGAAACGCGAGGTCATGTCCACCAGTTCGATGTCGGGTTTGCCTTTGGCAGTGGAGTCGCAGAGCGATGAAACCCACTGCGCATCAAACTGATACGTCTTTCCGTCCTGCAAGACGGTAGTCTTCTCGGCAATCAGTCCCGTGATGCCAGAGTGTGTTTCCAAGGCCGTCACCAGTCCCTTCATGTTGATGAGTTTGCGCAGTCTTCCCCTCCTGATGTCGGGCATGGAAGCCTCGGCACGGTGGGCAGCATCCAGTTCCTTGTATTTGGCATCCTTGCTGTAAGGATATTCCACCAGTTTGCCGCCATATTCAGCCAGCACCTCACACACCTCCTGTCTGATAGGCTTCTGAAATCCCTCACACCAGTCGTCACCATGCACCACGTAGTCGGGCTTCCACTGGCGCAGGTTGTCGGCATAGCTCAATGTTTTCTGTTCGACCACCCTTTCCACTCCGGAAATATTCTCTATCAATGCCTTACGCTCCTCAAACGGAATCAGCGGAAAGCGTTTGTAGCTGGCAACAGCCTCGTCGGACAGGATGCCCACAATCAGTCGGCCCAGTCGTCGGGCTTTGTTGATGATAGCCACGTGTCCAGAATGGATATATTCGGTAGAGAAACACATGTATACGGTACGTTCGTTCACCGCCGCCAGTTTTTTGCTGACGACGGCAAGGTCGTCGGGAGTGTCAATCTCTGCGCAGAGCATGTCCTGCACGTCCAGAGCGAAGATGGCGCAGCGGTCGCTCACCTCGTTGAAAGCATTTTCGGCATAGCATTTTCTCCTGTCGTTGTCGCAGAAACGGATGATGTTGTCCAACCATACATTCCAGTCGTCTTTCAGGATTTTGTAGAGAGGCTGGGCTGCCTGTGCATCCGTGAAGAACTCGATGCCCACCTTCTCAATCCGTCCGTTCCTGACCACCGCCTTGAAATCTTTTTCGGGCAGGGGCAGGGTAGAGCTGGTCACCATGCAGCTGCAGGGGCAGTTGATGACCTTTTCAAGAACTTGGTTTTCGAACACGAGGTCGCCGTGCATCAGAATGACGTCATCATCGCGCAGTTTGTCTTTGGCGCAGAAGATGCTGTAGATATAGTTCGTCTGGTCGTAGATGGGGTTGTTGACAAAGGTGAAGGAAAGAGGCAGATGCAATACCTGACAGTATTCCGTCAGCACCTGATCGTAATATCCCGTCGTCATCACGACCTCGGTAATGCCAAAGGAAACGAGTTGTCTGAGTTGGTGGCTCAGAATCGTATTCTTGTGAGAAATCTCTGTCATGCATTTGGGGTGTTCCTTCGTTATCACGCCCATCCTATGGCCTAAGCCGGAGTTTAAAATGATTGCTTTCATTGTCTGAATAATGGGGTTTGATGTCTGTGGCGGCAAGGACGTCGCTCACAGACTACAAAATTACAGAATTTATTTGGATTGAACGGCTTTTCGGACAAGTTTTTGTTGCAGAAGGGGAAAAAAGATGGTCAGAAGGTCATGAGTCATTAGGTCAAGAAGGTCATGAGTCATTAGGTCAAGAAGGTCATGAAGCATATTCGCCAGAGCTTATGGAAGAAATCTGAACGAAAATTTGAGGGAATGGAATAAAATGCTTATCTTTGCAAAAGAAGACCCAAAGCTGTGAAAACAAGCTAAAAATAAACTATATAACAAACTGATTTACAACCTCGACACGTTAAGTATGAACAAACAAATCCTTTCATGGGCACTGATGGCTTGGTGGGGGTGCAGCACTCCTCAGCAGATGTTTGCCCAACAAAAAGTAGGTGATTTCATCGAATCGAAATCCAATAACGAAGCGAAAAGAGGAGCCGACCGTCATCTTCAGTATACTCCGGAGGGTAACGCCTGGGTATGCGTGAACGGAAAAAACAGGTATACGCGCGGACTCTACGGTGGCTATACGGACTATCGCCTGGAAACCAGCGACATGCCCATCTTTGCCGTGTTCAAAAAGGGACACCACAGAAATGTGCGCTTTGTGGTCAATGGCGTGCTGATTGACTCTGCCGCTTATTGCAAAGCCGCATACGCCGACGCTTCGCGCAGCTATCTCTTGCGCGATGGCAGACTGAAGGATGCGCTGGAGGTAGAGGCACAGGCCCTGCGCCATGAGGAAGGTGCCATCTTCCGCTTTGCCTTTTCACAGGGACAGGAACGTCTGCAGGTGAAGACGATGGTCTGCGAGATTGCCAACAAGAAAATTAGACGCAACGGCGACATGGGTGCCGACCCTGCAGGCGTGTTCGAACCTTCGCCCACACAGGAAGGACTGGTCGTCAGCGATGCCATCTATAACAGCCAGCGCACCGTGGCATACGTATACATCCATTTAGACGAGGCTCGGGCCCTTCCCTTTGACGAGGCAGACGCACTCTGGCAATCAACCAAGACGGAGAACAGACAGCTGGCAGAAAGAGTGCAGTTCCAGACTCCCGACCCCTATATCAATACCCTGGGAGGTGCTTTGGTCACCGCCGCCGACGGCGACTGGGACGGACAGACATGGCTGCATGGCTGTATCGGATGGCGTATGCCGCTGGCTGGATGGCGCGCCGCTTATCTCGGTGATGTGCTGGGATGGAAAGACAGGGCGCGTTCGCATTTCGATGCCTATGCCAAGAGTCAGGTGACCGAGGTGGAACCCACCATCGCCCATCCCTCCAACGACCCGAAGATGAAGCTCGCGCGTGCCGAGAAGAAGTGGGGCACGCAGATGTACAGCAATGGATATATCTGTCGCAACCCCGAAAGGAACGACCAGATGCATCATTACGACATGAACCTCAACTATATGGACGAGCTGCTGTGGCATTTCTGCTATGATGCCGACACGGCTTATATGCGCAAGATGTGGCCCGTCATCAAGCGACATCTTGCCTGGGAGAAACGCAACTTCGACCCCGATGGCGACCATCTCTACGACGGCTACTGCTGTATATGGGCGAGCGACGCTCTCTACTACAGTGGCGGTGCCGTGACCCATTCGTCGGCTTACAACTATCGGGGCAACCTGTTGGCTGCACGCATCGCTGACATCATCGGCGAAGATGCCACTCCTTACCAAGCGGAAGCCGAAGCCATCAGTCAGGCTATGAACCAGCGACTGTGGATGCAGGACGAAGGGCACTGGGCTGAATATCAGGATCTGATGGGACTGAAACGACTCCATGGCAGTGCTGCGCTGTGGTCTGTATACACGCCCATTGACTGCGGACTGGGCTCTCCCGAACAGTGCTACAATGCCACCCGATATGTGGACAGAGAAATTCCCCACATAGCAGTGACTACTGCCGACGGCAGGAACTATGGCCACACGATAGCTACGAGCAACTGGCTGCCTTACTCCTGGAGTATTAATAATGTGGCAGCTGCAGAGGTGATGCACACCGCTCTGGCATATTTCGAAGCTGGCAGACCGGAGGCGGGCTACAGGCTGATGATGGCGAACATCATGGACCAGATGTATCTCGGAGACAGTCCTGCCAATTTCGGACAGATCTCGTTCTATGATGCGGCACGAGGCGAATGCTATCGCGACTTCGGCGACTGCATCGGCATCTCATCGCGCACACTGATACAGGGTCTCTTCGGTATCGTTCCTGATGCACTCAACGGCAGACTGATGATTCGCCCCGGATTTCCCGCCTCTTGGGACAGTGTGAGGGTGACCACTCCTTACCTGAGCTATTCGTTCAAGCGTGTTGGAGGGAAGGAAATATTTGAAGTGAAACAGCAGATGGCTCAGCCCCTGCAGATTATTATCCGACAGAATCTGGGTGGCGGCAGATACAGGGACATTGCAGGCAACAGCCATGCCGAACAGACGATAACTACGGATGCCGTCAATCCGCTGGCTCTCCGCGAACCTCCCTTCTCGTCTGACGCTGCCGGCAATGTAACGGCATCATCGTCAGAAACCTCGCCAAACGTCTTGCCCGAAACCATCGGCAAGCAGACTCCATTGGCTTTGGATGCTTATTTCAATGCCTCTGTCGACGACATCTTCAAGAACGAGTATCTCTCGCCGCGTCCTCCCTATACCACCTTGCAGATACCGACACAGGGCATAGGAGAATGGTGCCATCCGACACTTACTGCCGACATCAATGACAGCGTGTTCCGCTCCACCATCCGCAAGGGTATGGTAGACATCGGTCAGCTGCGCTTCCGCTCTCCGGCTGCTGGCAAGAACATCATCTATACCTCGCTCTTTGACAATTATCCCGACAGCATCACCATTCCACTCAAGGGTAAGGCTTCAGGTGTATGTCTGCTGATGGCTGGCAGTACCAACCACATGCAGTGTCACATTGAAAACGGACTGGTAGTGGTTCAGTATCAGGATAATACGACCGATACTTTAAGTCTTACTACACCCGAAACATGGTGTCCTATTGAGCAGGACTATTATGTAGACCAGCTGGCTTTCCGCATGAAGGAACCGCGCCCCCTGCGTGTCTGCTTCGGAGCTACAGACAAGAAGGTGACGGACAAGGAAGTGCCATTGAGTGGCAGAAATCTGGGGGATGAACTGGGCATCACGGAGGTCTATGGCAGACCACTTCCTGGCGGTGCAGGAGTGGTTCTGAACATGCCTTTGAACCCGAAGAAGAAGTTGAAGTGCCTGACACTGAGAACCCTCTCAAACGATGTGGTTATCGGTATCATGGGAGCCACATTGTATAATTAATGTACAATTTATAATTTAT
>CAMAHD010000082.1 GCA_945834405.1 uncultured Prevotella sp.
CCTCCTTCGTGAACAACGGGAGCTGGAGGAATATCATCCGCAACTTGTCGGAGAATTGCTCCGTAGTGCCCTTCTCTGCCAGGACAACATCCGTGCGGAACTGCTTCTTGAAGTCTATCGGACTGAAGTTCAGAAATGCCACAAGATAGACAGAGTCCATTGCATAGTTCCATGCCGAACCTCGCTCGCCCTGGCGGGCAATCGACTCCGAGACATAGTATATGCTCCTGTTCTTGAAGAATGGCTGCGACTTGTTTTGCATTTCTACAATGATCTTCTCGCCATCGTCGGTTTCGCAATATATATCATAAATCAGCGACCTGTCTTCCTCAAACAGGGCTTTTTGACCACAAAGATAAAGTTTATTTTTGGAATCTGCAAGAAAATCAGCGGGAAATTACAGAAAGGGGTTATGGGGACTGGTTAAATACTGCACAAAAGAAAGGTCATAAAAGTGTGGCAAGTCATAACAGATAGAAGACATGGGGCAATGAGCATTGTTATATCTTTTTGTCAAAGCATACATACATGACGTATAGATAGCGTCGTATGACGGCTAAGTCAACTATAACAACACGACGAGTAATCCTTTGAAATTTAGAAGTTTAGTGGTCCTTCCTTAATGTCTTCATTCATATGTAGATACAGAGCCTGCCACAGGTGTCAGACAAGGGCATCGGGGGAAAGGCTTTGTGTCTCATGAATCAAAAAAATGCTACTGGACGAAAAATTTTCAGAAATTCTTTTGTTGTTTACGGAAAATAATTGTATTTTTGCATGTTCAAAAGCAATGTGCCGCAAGGACTTGTTTGGCTCAAAAGTGTTCTTATAGAGATTTATTTTCAGGCATTGTTCTCTTTATGTCCCGTCTGATGAAAAGCGGTTCCGTCTGATGAAAAAATGGCTCCATCTGATGAAAAACGGAGGGAGAAACTCATCAGAAACGGCTGGGCAAAAGAGCTGTTTTGAGCCAAAAGGGTGACAGAGTGACACCTTATAACGCGAAAAAACGCGTAAATAAGGAAAATATCGCATCCTTTAAAGGAAGCGATATTTTCCTTTTTTGCGGGGGTTTTTATATATACAAGTGTCACCCTGTCACCCATCTGTATAAAATTTCTATTCAATCCTACTGCAAGAAACTCTTCCGAAAGACATTCAAACATCCCCTCGAAAGACATTCAAAATTCTCCTGAAAGACATTCAAGCATCCTCCCAACAGCCATTCAAGCGGCCTCCCAACAGCCATTCAAGCGGCCTCCCAACAGCCATTCAGACACTCTCACGACAGCCATTCAGGCAGCCTCCCGACAGCCATTCAGACATCTCCATCCTGCGCAACCGCCATTAACCGCCATTAACCGCCATTAACGGAGACAGGGCTTTTCCGGATTTCGTATCTTTGCATCGTCAACAATCAATCTATGTCTAACCCGCCGCTCCACTCCTGCGGGCTTATCTCCCCACGTCGGGGCAGAGGCGGCAACCAAAACAAAAAACGAACATGATGGCAATAGCTTACAAAACAGTCAAGAGCGGCACCGTGACGGCGGGTCAAAAAAAGAGTCGCGTCAGAATGAAATTATCGGACTTTTATTTGTCGTGTCTTAAATTTTTGTTATCTTTGCATAGAATAAGATAACTCGACATTCGAAAGTAAAGGAATTTACTGGTAGTTAAGGAGTTAAGAAGAAAAGGAGTTAAGGGGTCAAGAAGTTAAGGAGGCGATGACTCCATAAAATCCTTCACTGCCAAAAGTCGAGTACATGAGAAATTTTAATAAACAAACGATACAATGAGAAGTAAATTCACAACCGCGTTGCTGGCTCTATTCGCCTTTACAGCGCAGCTCACTGCAGGGAATAAGTTCGACTTGCCAACCATTACCGGCACCCGCACCTTCATGGCTGAGCGACTGGCTGCCGTCAGACCGATGCAGGACGGCGAGAACTATGCCCAGATAAGCAGTGACGGTAAAAAGATTGTAACCTATTCGTTCAAGACGGGCAAACAGACCTCCGTGCTCTTCGATGCTGCCACTGCCCGCGGTGCCAAGGTGGAACATGTGGACGGCTATGTCATGAGTCCCGACGGACTGCGCATGCTTATCCAGACACAGACTAAAGCCATCTATCGGCATTCGTTCACCGCCGTCTACTATATCTTCAACATGCGCAACAACACGCTTGAACCCCTGTCGGATGGCGGACCTCAGCAGATGCCCATCTTCTCGCCCGACGGACAGCAGATAGCCTTCGTCAGAGACAACAACATCTTCTTGGTCAAGCTGCTGTACGACAATGCAGAGAGTCAGGTAACCAAGGATGGAAAGCGCAATGAGATTATCAACGGCATTCCCGACTGGGTTTACGAGGAGGAGTTCTCTACTGCCCGCAGCATGGTGTTCACGGCTGACAGCAAGCAGATATGCTGGATAAGATACGACGAGAGCCACGTGAAGGAATATGCCTTCCAGTGGTTCAAAGGCTCTCATCCTGCCCTCGATGAATATGCCTCCTATCCCGGATTCTATCGCTATAAATATCCGTTGGCAGGCGAGGAAAACTCGAAGGTATCCGTCATGAGCTTTGACATTAAGTCGCGTCAGACGAGAAAGTTGCAGGTGCCCGTCGAAGAAGATGGTTATATACCCCGTATCTTCATGACCAACGACCCTACGAAGGTGGCAGTGGTGACTATGAACCGCCATCAGGACCAGATGGACATCTATATGGTCAACCCCCTTTCTACCATCAGTCAGCTGGCTGTGCGCGACAAGGTGGCGAAGTATATCAAGGACGACGTGTTGACCAACCTCTGCTTTACCGACAATCACATCCTGCTTTCCAGCGAACGCGACGGATATAACCACCTGTATCTGTATACGCTGAACGGAAAACTGGTTCGACCCGTGGTGACAGGCAAGTATGTGGTGACCGATGTCTATGGCTACGACGAAGCGACGGGCAACACCTATTTCGCTGCCAACGAGAGCCCCTCGAAGGTGAGTGACGCCACCGAACAGCATATCTACGTGGCTGCACCCAACGGAAAGATTAGCCGCCTGTCTGCGAAGGCGGGCACCAACAGCGCTATTTTCAGCTCGAACTACAAATACTTCATCCATATCTGGAGCGACCTGAACCACCCCTGGGTCTATACTTTGGACAACAATCAGGGCAAACAGCTCGCCACACTGATTGACAACAAGAAGACGCTCGACACCTTCAACAGTTACGACCTGGCCAAACGAGAGCTGTTCACGCTGACTACCGGCGAGGGCATCGAACTGAACGGATGGATGGTCAAGCCAGCCGATTTTAATCCCTCACACCGTTATCCCGTCATCATGTACCAGTATGGCGGTCCCGGCAATCAGCAGGTGGTCAATGCCTGGGGCATCGGCATCTGCGGCCATGGTGCCATCATGGAGCAGTATCTCGCCCAGCAGGGTTACATCGTGGTTTGCGTAGACAACCGCGGCACCGGCGGTCGCGGAGCCGACTTCGAAAAGTGTACCTACCTGCGACTGGGTGAGCTGGAGGCTCGCGACCAGGTAGAGACAGCCCTCTGGCTGGGCAGACAGAGCTACGTAGACAAAGACCGCATCGGCATGTGGGGATGGAGCTACGGAGGATGGAACACGCTGATGAGCATGAGCGAGGGAAGACCCGTCTTCCGCGCCGGAGTAGCCATCGCACCGCCTACCTGCTGGCGTTACTATGATACCGTTTATACCGAACGATACATGCGTACACCCAAGGAAAACGCATCGGGATATGACGAGGTGAACCCCATCGCAAGGGCTTCCAAGCTGAGCGGCTCGCTGCTGATATGTCACGGACTTGCTGACGACAATGTCCACTTCCGCAACACTGCCGAATATACCGAAGCTCTGGTGCAGGCTGACAAGGATTTCAGCGAGGTGATATACACCAACCGCAACCACGGCATCAGCGGTGGCAACACGCGCAACCACCTGTTCCGTCAGGCTGTACGTTTCTTCGACAAGGAAATGGCGGTAAGAAAGAAGTAATGCAAAATAGGATTCTGATTTCAAATGACATTCTAACCAAAAATCAATTATAATGAAGAAACTAACCCTACTTTTCGCAGCTGCAATGATGCTCGTGAGCATGAGTGCAGGAGCCAAAGCGAAGAAAACGAAAAAAAACACTCCGCAGCCTACGGCACTGGAGCTGGTGGAGAAAGTGAACAATCATTGGCAAGCCAACAACAAGCCTGAAGTGAGGTCGTTCTGGGACGATGCTGCCTATTTCACGGGAAACATGGAAGCATACAAGATGACAGGAAATGCCCGCTGGCTGGAGTTCTCAGACAAATGGGCAAGACACAACAAATGGGCTGGTGCCCGCGAGAAAGACCCCTCCAAATGGAAGTACAAGAACTATGGCGAGGGTCATGACTATGTGCTCTTCGGCGACTGGCAGATCTGTTTCCAGACCTATCTCGACATGTATGCCATGAACCCCGACTGCTACAAGATTGCACGTGCCAAGGAGGTGATGGACCGCGAGTGTGCCATGCAGGAGAACGACTTCTGGTGGTGGGCTGATGCCCTGTACATGGTGATGCCCGTCTTCACCAAGCTCTATAAGACAACGGGCGACGTGAAGTATCTCGACAAGCTCTATGCCAACTTCACCTTTGCCGACAAGCTGATGTTCGACGAGCAGGAGGGGCTTTACTATCGCGACGGCAAGTACATCTACCCCAAACACAAGACCGAAAGCGGCAAGAAAGACTTCTGGGCTCGAGGCGACGGATGGGTGCTGGCAGGACTGGCAAAAGTATTGACCGACATGCCTGCCGACTATCAGCATCGACCTTTCTTCGAGCAGCGCTTCAAGCAGCTGGCTGCCGGCGTGATGAAATGTCAGCAGAAAGAGGGCTACTGGACACGCTCCATGCTTGACCCCGAACAGGCTGACGGACCCGAGACCAGCGGTACGGCCTTCTTTACCTATGGACTGCTGTGGGGCGTCAACCATGGCATCCTCGACAAGGCTACCTGCCAGCCCGTCATCGACAAGGCATGGAACTATCTGACCACTGTTGCCCTCCAGCCCGACGGTTCGGTAGGCTATGTGCAGCCCATCGGCGAGAAAGCCATCAAGGGACAGCAGCTCTCAGCCACCAATACCGCCAACTTCGGAACGGGTGCCTTCCTGCTGGCTGCCTGCGAAAAGGTGCGCTATGACGACAATTCGGTCAATCCCGAAGATGACAAGGCGTTCAAGCTGATGGTCAGCAACGGTCAGAACTGCTATCGTCAGGAGGTGATTGAACTCAGCGCCAAGGATGTGTTTGCCAAGCTGGGCATACAGGGCGGTCGCCAGTTCCAGGTAATCAATGCCTGCGGTCAGGAGATTCCCTATCAGCTGACCTACGACGGCAAACTGCTCGTTGAGGTGTCGGTACGTCCCTGCGGTACCGCTGAATATACCATCCGCAAGGGTGTTCCCGCTACGTTCAAGAATACCTGTTACGGAAGAATGTACCCCGAGCGTGTGGACGATGTGGCATGGGAGAACGACCGTGCTGCCTACCGTTGCTACGGTCCTGCCTTGCAGCGTTCGGGCGAGCGTGCCTTCGGTAATGATGTGTGGCTGAAGAACACTCCCGAACTGGTAGTGGAGAAACGCTATTTCGTAGAAGATACCAACAAGCCTCTCATTGCCGAACTGAAGAAGACCAACCCCGACGCCGCTGCTGCGCTCAACATGCGTACCAGCTATCACTTTGACCAGGGCAACGGTCTGGATTGCTACAAGGTGGGTCCCACTTTGGGCTGCGGAACTCCTGCCTTGATGAATGGCAAGGAACTGGTTTATCCCTATTGCTACAAAGAGTACGAACTGCTGGACAACGGACCGCTGCGCTTCACCGTTTCGCTCACCTACAACCCCACGGAGCTGAAGGGTGACAAGGTGGTTGAACATCGTATATTGAGTCTCGACAAGGGTTCGAACTTCAACAAGATGACCGTATGGTATGAGGGTCTTACACAGCCTGCCACTGTCGCATCGGGGGTCGTCCTCCATTCTGAAGACCTCGACCATGTGGAGCTGGGCAAGAACTATGTTCAGTATGCCGACCCAACGGACAATCCTTCCAACCAGAACTTCCAGATCTATGTGGCAGCCCTCTTCCCCAACGGTGTCAGCCGCACGGAGAAGGTGATGTTCGACAAGCCTTTCAGTGGCAATGCAGGACATGCGCTCGGTATTCTCGATGGCTATCAGAACAACCAGAAGTTTACCTATTATTTCGGCTCTGCATGGAGCAAGTATGACTGCCGCAGCCAGCAGGAATGGCAGGTGCGCATAGACAGTTATCTCTCTGCCTTGGAGAATCCGCTGTCTGTAGAGTTCTGATTCGGACAAAGATAAAATAACTCATGATGAGCAGAAATGTGATAGAGTTCGACCGTGTGGGCAAGCAATATGTGCTGGGCACCATAGGCACGGGTACGCTGAGCCACGACCTGAACCGCTGGTGGGCGAGGGTGAGGGGCAAGGAAGACCCCTATCTGAAGATAGGCGAGGTGAACGACCGCACACGCAAGGGCGACAGCCGTTTTGTGTGGGCTTTGAGAGACGTTTCGTTTCAGGTAGAACAGGGCGACGTGGTGGGCATCATCGGAAAGAACGGTGCCGGCAAGTCAACCCTGCTCAAGATTCTCTCGCGTGTCACGGCTCCCACCGTCGGTTCCATCCGAGTGAAGGGACGCATAGCCTCGCTGTTGGAGGTGGGAACGGGTTTCCATCCCGAGATGACCGGCAGGGAGAACATCTATATGAATGGCTCCATCATGGGCATGACCAAGGCTGAGATTAACCGCAAGCTGGACGAGATAGTAGATTTTGCAGGCGTGGAGAAATATCTCGACACTCCTGTCAAGCGCTATTCGTCGGGCATGATTGTAAGGCTGGGCTTCGCCATCGCTGCCCATCTCGACCCAGAGATACTCGTGGTCGACGAGGTGCTGGCGGTGGGCGACGCCGAGTTCCAGAAGAAGGCTATCGGAAAGATGCATGATGTGGCGAGCGGAGAGGGCAGGACCGTCCTCTTCGTCAGCCACAACATGGCAGCCGTGAGAAGTCTCTGCAAGAGTGGGGTAGTGATGAAACAGGGAGGCATCGACTATATCGGCGATATAGACAGCTGTGTGGCCCACTATCTCCAGCTGGGTTCGGACGAGTCTGCCCAGCGCATCATCGACCGCGTGAAGTATACCAAACCGGGACTGCAGATAAGCAGCATCGAAATCAACGGAAGCCAGCAGAGCAGCAGCGTCATCACCGGCAACCAGCAGACGCTGAGAGTGGTGGTGAAAGGACATACGGACGAACCGATGACCACAGACGTGATGTTGCAGCTGAACAACAAGGAGGGCTTGCCACTGGCAACCTTTGCTCCGGGGCACTATTATGGCAGGTTGATGAAAATTCCTGCCGGCGATTTTGAGATTGTCAAGGAGATAGAACTGCCCAAGATTCTCACGCGAGGCTATCTGCATGCCGACTTGATGATGCATCATCCCATGGTTGAATACCAGCTGAAGGCTCCCGACTGTGTGGTCTTGGAGACACAAGGGTTTCAGGAGGGTTTCGGGTCAGCGATGAACCAGAACACCAACGGACTCGTAGGATTGGAGGAACGCTTATGAAATGCTGTCGGGTGCATCGTCGTTATGTTCTGCTGCTCACCGCCTGTGTCAACCCCGGAGGGATGCCTTTCACGGCGCTTACCGACACCGACCAGCGGCTGCATCAATATCTCGATGCGCTGGACTTCTATCTGAAAGAAACCTCTCTTCCCATCGTGTTCTGTGAGAATACGGGTGTGGATATCAGCAGCCGTTACATATCTGCCGTTCGTTCGGGGCGTCTGGAGTGTCTCTGTTTTGACGGCAATCATTTCGACCATGCTAAGGGAAAAGGGTATGGAGAGGCTCTGATTATGGATTATGCCTTCTGCCATTCGCAGTTTCTTGCTCACTGCGAGATGGTCGTCAAGGTGACAGGACGGCTGAAGGTGGAGAATATCGACCGTCTCCTGCGCGACAACCATTGTTTTTTGTCGCCAACCCTTCAGACTTTTCCTATTCAAAACGGAGCTTCACTGCAAGCATCAGCTTCTCAGCAATCATCAGCCCCTCATCTTCATATTGACAGTTCTCAGCAAGCATCAGCCTCACAGCTTCATACTGACAGTTCTCAGCCAACATCAGCCTCACAGTTTCATACTGAAGATTTTGAAGAATTCTCTTCTCAATCCCTTTTTCCCCAGATGATAGACAGTCGTTTAGTCATGGCTCCCCATGCTTTTTGGCTTCAAGACTTCCTGTCGCGCAAAGAAGAAATCAATGATACGGCTGGTTTCTACTTTGAACATCTGTTGTTGGATGCCCTGTACCGTTGCAGCCGTTTTGCATGGTTTCCCTTTCTGCATGTGCCGCAGATAGTGGGCGTTTCAGGAACGTCGGGACAACCCTATCTGAAGGATTCACCCCGTCGTCATCCCCGTTCTTTCATGGGTGACATGCTGGGGGCTGCTGTCCGTTTCGATCGTCAGCGACCTTGCTATAAGATGCCACTTTATCTGCAAACGATGGTCTTCCTGATGCGTGTCGTATGTAAATTACGATAATTCGCGGTAAATTCATGGCAATTGTTGAGTTAACCTTCTTTTTATCTCAACATTTTCCCTTTGCCGAAAATCCACGACAGTCCGCTTCTGTCCATCACCCAGGCAATGGACAGGCTGCCTGCTGTGCCCATGACAATGGTGAAGAAGGCATGAGACAGACCTGTGGGGTCGAAGTGGAAGAGGGGCACCATGAACTTGGCAGCCATCGTAAAAAGGGGATGGAATATATATATAGGAAAGGTGTTGCGTCCGATGTAGCCCGACCATTCCTGCAATCTGCCGTGAAGAGCATTGCCCCAGGCAGCTGCAAATGACAGAAAACAGGCAGCCAATATCCATACGGAAATGATACCTGCGGCTTGATAGTTCGGTATGGCAAAGAGCAAGGTAAAAGGTATGGCCGACCACCAGGAGGCTGGCAAGACACGCTCCCATCGCCAATCCATCTGACGGATAAAAGCTCCGCCAAAATAGAAAGTAGCATAGATTCCAGGCAGCAAGGGGGTGGCATAGGAGATGAGTGCCAAGAGGATGGCAAAGAAAAGGAGTAGCAGCATGCGTTGAGCCTTCAAACCCGATGTCCATCGATGAAATCTCGAGGAAGAGGCAGCGGATAATTGGGATGTAGAGATATCTGAAATGTGGGATGAAGAGATGGCAGAAGTACTGTCAGAGGAAGGCTTGATGGCATCAGCCAGAAGGAAGGCGAGGTAATAGAGGATGCCGCAGACCATCATGGTATGCAGAAACCAATAGGGACCGATGGAGGTGACGCAGACAATATGAAACAGCTGGGACCATGAGAACAGCTCCATGCCGCCACGAACAGGCAGATAGAGTGAGGCGACGGCAAACCCCGTAGTCATAATCAGATAGGGCAGGAGGATGCGCAGCAGATAGCGACCGAAATCGGATGCAGATTTCCGGATGTTGACAAGATAACCCGTCAGCAGGAGGAAGGCGGGCATGAAGAAATAGTTGATGCCATTCTTGACCGAGGGATAAAGGTCGCCGAAATGGACTATATGCACCAGTATCACCAGCAGTATGAGCAGGCAGCGCTGGTGGTCTATAGCGTTATATGGAGTTTTTTTCATCATTCATTGAAAGACTTGAATCCACTGCAAAGTTACGAATAAATTGTGAAATAGCAGCAGACATCATGACAGAATGACGCTGGAAGAGGGGAAAGTAACAGAAAAATCTGTCAGTTTGGCAGTCGCTGCAAGCTCGACAGCATCAATGGCACGGTTTTGGCATTCATGTTAGCGGAAGCCTTCGGGCAACCTAAACAACATATACAACAAGAAAAAGCTAATTTTAAAAATAAATTTGACTATGAACATCAAACCATTGGCAGACAGAGTACTCGTACTCCCTGCACCCGCTGAAGAGAAAGTAGGAGGAATCATCATCCCCGACACCGCAAAGGAAAAACCCCTGCGTGGAAAGATTGTTGCCACAGGCAATGGAACCAAAGATGAAGAAATGGTTCTCAAGGTTGGCGACGAAGTGCTTTATGGCAAATATGCCGGTACCGAACTCGAACTCGAAGGAGAAAAGTATCTGATGATGCGACAGAGCGACGTGCTCGCAGTGATTGAGTAATTAGAAGTGTGAAATTTGAAATTACTTGACTTTCGAGAGTAGTAACAAGGAGCGATAACTTCTTCTGACTCCTAAAGTTGAGTACATACGAAAATTATAAATTGTAAATTATAAATTAAAAAACTATGGCTAAAGATATTAAATACAATATGGACGCCCGCGACCTGATGAAAAGGGGCGTTGACCAGCTGGCTGATGCAGTAAAGGTAACTCTTGGTCCTAAGGGACGCAACGTCATTATCGAAAAGAAGTTTGGTGCACCTCAGATTACCAAAGACGGTGTCACCGTAGCCAAGGAAGTAGAACTCGAAGACCATTTCGAGAACACGGGTGCACAGTTGGTCAAGAGCGTTGCCAGCAAGACCGGTGACGATGCAGGTGACGGAACAACCACCGCTACCATTCTGGCCCAGAGCATCGTTAATGTGGGTCTGAAGAACGTTACCGCAGGAGCTAACCCCATGGACCTGAAGCGTGGTATCGACAAGGCTGTCGCTGCCGTGGTAGAATATATCAAGAGCACTGCCGAGAAAGTTGACGACAACTACGAGAAGATTGAGCAGGTGGCTACCGTTTCTGCCAACAACGACCCCGAAATTGGCAAGCTCATTGCTGATGCCATGCGCAAGGTAAGCAAGGACGGCGTCATCACCATCGAGGAGAGCAAGAGCCGTGACACTTATATCAACGTGGTAGAAGGTATGCAGTTCGACCGCGGCTATCTGAGCGGCTATTTCGTGACGGATGCCGACAAGATGGAGTGCGTCATGGACAATCCTTACATCCTCATCTACGACAAGAAAATCAGCAACATCAAGGATTTCCTCCCCATCCTCCAGCCTGCTGCCGAGAGCGGAAGACCCCTCTTGGTTATCGCTGAAGACGTTGACTCTGAGGCTCTCACCACATTGGTTGTCAACCGTCTGCGTGGCGGATTGAAGATCTGTGCCGTGAAGGCTCCCGGATTTGGCGATCGCCGTAAGGCTATGCTCGAAGACATCGCCGTTCTGACCGGTGGCGTTGTCATCAGCGAGGAGAAGGGTTTGAAACTCGAACAGGCTACTCTGGACATGCTGGGAACCTGCGACAAGGTGACTGTCACCAAGGACAATACGACCATCGTCAACGGTGCCGGTGAGAAGCAGAGCATCGCTGACCGTGTGGCTCAGATCAAGAACGAGATTGCCAATACTACCAGCTCATACGATAAGGAGAAACTGCAGGAGCGTCTTGCCAAGATGTCTGGCGGCGTAGCTGTACTCTATGTCGGTGCCAACAGCGAAGTGGAGATGAAGGAGAAGAAGGATCGCGTTGACGATGCTCTCTGCGCAACACGCGCTGCCATCGAGGAAGGTGTTGTGGCCGGCGGTGGTACAACCTATATCCGCGCTCTGGATTCACTGAAGAACCTCAAGGGTGTGAATGCCGACGAACAGACGGGTATCAACATCGTTGAGCGTGCTATTGAAGAGCCTTTGCGTCAGATTGTTACCAACGCAGGTGGCGAGGGCGCAGTGGTCGTTCAGAAAGTGCGTGAAGGTCAGGGCGACTTCGGTTACAATGCCCGCACCGATGTCTATGAGGATATGCGTCAGGCTGGTGTCATCGACCCTGCCAAGGTTTCCCGTGTAGCTTTGGAGAACGCAGCTTCTATCGCTGGACTTTTCCTCACTACTGAGTGCCTCATCGTTGACAAACCCGAAGACAAGCCTGCAATGCCTATGGGAGGCGCTCCAGGTATGGGCGGTATGATGTAATTGTAAAAGTGTAAATAATACAGCCTTTTGCAAAGCATAGTTATCAAAAAAAGGGGATTAAGTGTCAAAAGTACCTTATTTCTCCTTTTTTTGATGAAAATCAAGTAAAAAAGTTAGATTTTTGATTGAAATACCAATAATTTTGATTAATTTTGCATCGTCAAAAGGAGATAACACAACTTTCATACATCGACGAAGTAAAAATCAGTCATCTTACAAAGTAAGAATTTGCACTTAATAGAGATATTTTTTTGATTTGTTTTAGTAGATTAGTTTTTAAGTAGTTTGTTTTTACGGAGCCGTCTGTCGGGAGACAGACGGCTTTTTTATGTCCACAAATCATCACGTGTTTTGCAGAATCTGAATGCGAGTCTTACAGATCATCCACAATTTGCCTGTCAGATTGACCTGTCTTAGCTTGGATTTTGAGCCGGAAACAACTATTTCCTTCACCATTACCATGGCTAAGTGACTCAACTTTAGCAAATGTTCAAAAAACAACTTCCTATGATTTTACTTCGTCACTTTTGCTTCAGATTTTTGAGTTATATTGCAGTATTTGTGAGGGCGCGATGCGGGCATCGGAAACCGCTGGAGCAGCGAGGGCAGCAGCCAAACCAAAAAGGACAGGGGACTATCCCCTGTCCTCCTGTCCTCCTCAAATGTCTGAGCAGA
>CAMAHD010000083.1 GCA_945834405.1 uncultured Prevotella sp.
TACAGCCATCGAGAAAATTGAAACCAATAAGAAGGAGGCGTAGGCCTCCTTTCTTTTGTTCATACGACGAAGGGCAAGATTCTATTCTTGCCTTTTTCATGCTCTTAAAAAATATTACCCAGCGTGTCGATAGCTTTCAACTCGCAAAATACTCTCAACTTCTATTCTTGCGTGTCGCCAATAATTCATCTTGTCATTCCTTGGGTTTATAACGACATTTCCCTTTGCAAAGTTAGGCAGTTTGTTGAACCGTCAAGTACCGAGACTATTCCTACTTGAATTTTACAGCAGCCTTCCACAGATTGCACACAATCTGGGTATTCCATAAAATTCACTTGGAATTACTTGCCTATGTTCAACACATTTTCTGCCTATAAAGAAGCAAAGGAAAAGTCTAAAACCCGAAAGGATATGCCGATGTTTAAAAAAAGCTCCACTACAGGAAGCAGAGAAATAAAAAAGGAAGTCTTTCCCTCAAGTCAATCCGATATTTCACATATACGCAACAAACAAACACCGCAGGCGACGGAATATAAACAGCCACCAACGCTTATGGCAAAACAACTTCGTGAAGGTTTTAAAAACGCAAATACCTATGCAGCAGGTATGGAAATATGGGTGAAAAACAACTACCCATCAGAAATGAAATACACATTTTCAGCCGATTTTGCCAGAATAGACTGGTTAATGGGTATAAAAGGGGTGTTAGATACTTATGAGCTTATAAAGAAGGGTTGGCTTGATAACTATAAGGCTTTTACTGAGGCGGTTGTATCTATCAATATGCTGGCATGGGCACACTATCAGCTTAAACAACAAGGATACGACGGTCGTGATACTTTTATTGAACTTTACACAGACCTGTATCATCAGGCAACTAACGACTTCTATGAGTATTATAAAGATAATGAGGAAGCAAGATGCTATTTCTTCCAGATGACCGACTAAAATAAGGTAACGGGGAGTCTAACCAACTCCCCACCAAATAATAATAATAAGCGTATGGCACAGACAATAAATCAGAACGGAAATGTTATAATGTCATCACCAGAGAATATAAGTTGCAGTATAGTCTTCGGAAATCTGACAGGTAAAAACATTACGGGTAAAGAATATAATAACTATCTGAAAATGATGTTCAATGGATTTCCGCAGCTTACATACGGAAATATAGAACTCTGGGAGAATAATATGTGTAAACTCAAAGGAAAGATTGAAAAAGTAACAATATCATAGACATGGAACAGATAAATATGAATCCCGTTATCAGGGGTGTCAAATGGAATAAAACTGGCAACCCTCAGCCATTCAAGCGTGGCAGACGTGCCGACTCTCATGATACCTTCTACCGACTTGGAAGGAAGGTCTATGGGCTTACAATGGCTGGTGCTGACCTTGAGAGTGTTCTTCTGGAGGACTACGGCAACGGTGCAAACATCTGGAATGCCTACGAGCGCGGACAAATCCTGCTTTCGCCAGAACTCGCAGCTGCACTTAAAGCAAAAATAAAATATCAAAACAAATAAGTAAGATGAAACAGAATTTTACAAAGGAACAAATGACATGCTGCCGTAAGGTGGCATCAGATGTACTCCGTACTATCATGGAAAAAGTCGGAAGAAATATTTATTATAGATGGGGAATGCAAAAAGAAAATTTGGCTGACGTAATAAATGAGATTTTGACATAAAAACGAATATAAGTATTAAAATATTTGCGTATTACAAATAATATTTATACGTTTGCAAACGGTAATACTAAATTATTTAAAGACTATGGAACATCAGATAACACTAAACAGTATATCTCACTACAAAAGCATAGAACCTAAAGGTTCATACGAAGTATGGATATCTGCTTTACCATTAAGTAGTACAGGTGAATATCGAGTTAATGTCCTGGAGGAATGTGACGCTCATATCACTCAGTCAGTGGACGTAAATCTTCAATGGCCCAGACACCGTAGGTGGTTGGAAAATTATGTTAGACAACTCTCCGAACAGACAAATCTTAAATCCGTAGTGTTTGGTAATGGTGGGTGTATAAATGATTGTCACTATCCTCTGTGGAGATATAAGGAACTTTTCGGGAGCTGGAAAGAAATGGATTTTCTGAAAGATCTGAATATAGCATTTTAACGTAATAATTACATAACTATGAATAAACAAGAGAAATTAGCGGAACTTCACAGATTCGTCTTGCGCTGGATGAAGTGGCGGAGAACTATTGTGTTTCATCTGAAGAACGTAAGGCCATAAAAGATATTTCTTTGCGGCTCTTTACAGACCAGATTATACCTCTTGCAGAAGAATTGCCAGCAAAGCTGGTACAAGATACTGTTTCATTAAAACAAACCTAATAATGTCATGCGATGGAAACTATAGAAGTTAACAGACTGTTTGTAAACGAGGTAGTTGTTAATAACAAACAACTCAAACATATAGAGGAAGTGAACATTATAAATAATGTACGTGACGAACTTCTTTATGTTATTCTTGAAAACAACATAGACGAAGCAAAGGAACAATGTCGCCGTATTATTAAGGGAGAGACAAACAATGAACCAATTAAAGGTAATATTATTTTCTCTGTTGTTACAGATGATAATAATACGGATATTGAGATAGTCAGACATGCTCACGGAGGTGGTAACAACTCTTCCGTGCGTGTTACCGGCGGTGTGGTGGTGGCGACTTTAAAAACGGTTCCTATAAAAGGAGAATTATCGGCCATTCATGGATATAAATGGTATCACCCAAAAGATAGAGATCCATTTTTTTTATGTTTGAATTAAAGATTTAAAGAGAATGAAAGATATAAAACTTTTGTATATAGACCTGTTCTGTGGTGCCGGTGGAACTTCTACTGGTGTGGAAAATGCACTTTACCACGGAAAGAAATGCGCAAAGGTCGTAGCTTGCGTAAATCATGATGCTAACGCTATTGCTTCTCATCAGGCGAATCATCCTGACACCCTGCATTTCACTGAGGACATCAGGACACTTGAACTGAGTCCGCTTGTAAAACACCTAAAGAAAATTCAAAGAAAATATCCTGACGCTCATACTGTACTCTGGGCGAGCCTTGAATGCACAAACTTCTCAAAGGCAAAGGGTGGGCTGCCAAGAGACGCTGAAAGCCGTACATTAGCTGAACACCTTTTCCGTTACATCGAAGCCATCCAACCTGATTATATCCAGATTGAGAATGTCGAGGAATTTATGTGCTGGGGTGACCTTGATGAACATGGAAAACCTGTTAGCAAAGACCGGGGACGCTGTTACCTGAAATGGGTTCGTAACGTTAAAGATTATGGTTACAACTATGACTATAGAATACTGAATGCCGCTGACTTTGGCGCATATACATCCCGAAAACGTTTCTTCGGACAATTTGCCAAAATGGGACTACCTGTCGTTTTTCCTGTGCAAACTTATGCTAAGAATGGGGATGAAGGTGGAATGTTCCATCAATACAAGAAATGGAAAGCTGTTCGGGAAGTGTTAGATTTAGACGAAGAAGGCACGAGTATCTTCGCTAAGAAAAAACCGCTCTGTGAAAAGACACTGGAGCGCATCTATGCCGGTCTGATTAAGTTCGTGGCTGGCGGTAAGAAACAACATGAGGCATGGATATTGAAATACAACTCCATGAACCAGCAGAACCATCACAATGCACCGTCTATCGAGGAACCTTGCCCTACGGTGGCGGTGCAGAATCGCTTGGGACTTGTCAAGCTGAACTTCCTCAGTAAACAATTCTCTGGCGACCCCATGAGCAAGAACCAAAGCGTTGAACAACCTGCCGGAACTGTTACTTGTGTGGATCATCATGCTTTCGTAACAGCTTATTTCGGTAACGGCTATAACAGTTCCATTGAGGAACCAAACCCGACTGTTACTACTAAGGAGCGTCATGCCCTTATTAGCGTTGACCTGAATGAACCGATGCCGGATGTCCCTCTGGAAAAGGTAAAGGTGTTATCTCAACATTTTATAGCCAACGAATATAGCGGTGGTGGACAAATAGGTTCTATAGAGACTGTTAACCCTGCCGTTCTATGCAATCCTAAGCAAAAATTGGTTACTGCAGAGCAATATCTAATGAATCCTCAGTATCAGAGTGACGGAGGAAGTATCGAAAAACCTTGCTTCACCTTAATAGCAAGAATGGATAAGATACCACCATATCTGATAACCACAGAACAAGGCGAGCTGGCTATTGCCATCAACGAAAGTGATACACCTATGACTCGCAAAATCAAGGAATTTATGGCAATGTATGGTATCATTGATATCAAAATGCGTATGCTAAATATCCAGGAGCTAAAGCGTATCATGGGCTTTCCAGAAGACTATACTCTCATTGGAACTCAGGCGGAACAGAAGAAATTCATCGGCAATGCCGTCGAAGTGAATATTAGCAGGATACTCTGCGAGGCACTTTGTGAGAAACTTTTAACTCAAGAACATAAAAAAGGATAGATATGGCGAAACATAAGGAATGTTTAGATTGCTATTGGAATAACAACTTTCCAAGAGACCACTGCATGCTACTCTTGATGAAATTTCCATTAGATGAAAAAAAAATAAAGACAATGAATAAAAAGGGAAAATCAAAGCTGAAAGACATTGTAGATAAACTGGTAAAACTATCACCTGCAGAAGTAGATATAGCATCAGCAGAAGATAATTGAGCAAGTCAAAGACTATTCCGATATCAAGGAGTGGTAAAGATTTATCCAATAAAAACAATAGTTATGAGCGCAACGAAATCTCTGCACTATGAGTTGTGCATCGAAGGATCCAAATGGCTACGACGGCAGAAATGGAACTATGAGCGATGCCAAAAGAAGTCATGTTACCGCACGGAGGCTTGCGGTGAATGCAAGAAATACCGTTACGTTGCCGTCGAACTGTGCACCTGGGGTAGTGAGAACACAGACGTTTGGGGGCTTGGAAACTTCAATGACAGTGTAGTCATTGAAGTAAAGGTTTCTCATGCGGATTTCATGAATGACAAGAAAAAATTCTGCCGAAGTGAAACTGCGGAGAATTTACATTACCAGGCGGGACGTCTCCGCTGGTATCTCTGTCCTGAAGGGATCATCAAGAAAGAGGAACTACCAGAGAAATGGGGACTGTTATACTGGGATGGTAAGAAGATCTATCCGGTGGTAGCCCCAAAACCTTACGAAAACACCAGTGCTGCCGATATGAATATCCTGACGAGTATCTTACGACGTGAGGGTTTTCGAGAAGGCATCTTCAATTATCGTGGTCAACCGACCACCATAGAACCTAAAACAGTGAACGGCAATCCTGTCAAATATCCACTGAACAAAGATAACACATGATTGACTGTTCATATCAAGAAACATAAGAACCTATGTCATCTTGTTACCGACTCCTTGCTGGCTCATCAGTCAAGACCAACCAGCCAGCCGGAGACACTATCAAGAGCATGAGTGATGACAGTCAGTTTTAATTCCCTGAATAGACTACTGGTTGCTACGAAAAGCTCCGAAGCTTCAGAAGTCTATTCTTTCCTGAAAACAGACACTCATCCGGGGAACTCATGCAGTGACATAAATTCTTCTGATATTATCTGAGCAGATGGGAACGTACAATCAAAACCTTACTGTTCAGAAACTTTTTCCCATCCTCACGAAGACAGGCGCGAAGATGTCCTTCGCTACAGCCTATTTCTTCAAGGCTGAACCTTTTGAAGACAGCGTGAACGCTGCCAAAATAAAAGTTGGTATGACCGTGAATGAAATGGACATGCACAACTTTCTGAGTCTGCTTACCATCGATAACCATAGCACTAAATTTTTCTGCAAAGAAAATAAATTATATTTGAAAAGCTATCTTTAATGGCGTTATTTTAGCATAAAATAACCATTAAAACATAACATATAATAATTATATGTAGGATTACAGCATTTGCCAAAATGCTTTCCCTTACGGATTTCCTTTATCACCACAAGCAGGAAGAGACTCTTCGGAGTACACTGTTTCTTTACACCATTTTTCCTTGCAAAGGTATGAAGAGGCAGCTCAACACCAAGGCACAAGCTACCGTATCGGCGAAAAAATATCAGGCAGCCTTCCACAGATTGCTAACACAATCTGGGTATTCCTGAATTTTATTTTTGATATACCTTGGCTTATGACCTTAGTACCTCTTCCTGATATACCGGCAAGAAAAATGGCTAAAACAGTGTAACGATATACCGATGAGTTCTTTAACAGGGTGGTGACAAAAGGAAAAATCAATAAAAGAAAAAAAGGCCTCCAGAGCCACTCAACCCGATAAGTTTAACATTTACAGCGTAGGCAGCGCGATATAAACAGCCGGAGATAATATGATAACATTACAATCAATAAAGCAACAGATGGATGCTCCTGCAACACAGACCAGGAGAGAGAACTATGACAAGGTTCTGAACATCCTGCAGGAGGGTAAGCTGTCTGGAGAGGTGAATACTTGTGAGGACGGAAAAATAGAAATCCTTATCGAGTGGGGTGATTGGAAACATGAACACGGATATCTGAAATACCTCATGAAGAAAAACGGTTTCCTTCTTATTGACGAGCGAGTGACGGAGGAAGATGGTAGCGATTGCTACTCGGCAGTGCATACCTATATGTCTTTGACAGACTTTATCAAAACAAAAAAACAATTTTACAACAATAATAACTTTACAAAGGTCATGGGAGCCTAACCAACTCCCCTCAAAAAACTAACGCTTTATGAACAAAGAAAATGCAATTTACAATGAACTATGGATAATAGCTCCTTTCTTTAAGTGGATGGACCGGCATCCTACACTCTCAAACATCATCCTCTGGATAGAGGCGATAGTAGCACTTCTGGCGGTCTATACCTATGACTTTACTACCAATTTCTAAAGAAACGGTCTTAAATACGTTAAATCAAGAGAAAGTTACTCGAAAATTCGGCGGTCAGAAATCCCTTTCCGAACTTCGCAAAGTAATAACAAAAAAATAGAAATCATGTTTACAGGAAATTTTATCGGTCGCGTCGGTAAGGATGCGGAAATCGTTAAAGGTGTCAACGGCGGTGAGTTTGTATCAATGGATCTTGCCGAGAACTATTATGCTAAGGGTGAGAACAGAACGCGCTGGATTCGTGTGCGGTGCAGCACACCACGCGCACTGAAAATGGCGAAATACTGGACGAAAGGCCGACAGCTGGAAGTCGTAGGTGAACTGGTGAATATCAGTATCTATGAGGATAAGCAGGGAAAACCTCAGTACCAGATGATTGTCAATGCCTTCCGTGTCGAGTTTGTCAACTCCGGAAAAAAGAAGGACGAACAGGAAAGCCCACAGAACAACAACCAACCAGCTCCTGTTTCTGAGGCAGAACGCCAGGCGACACCAGCAATGCCCTTCGAGGCTCCGACATCAGACAATGCGGATGACCTACCATTCTAAAGAACATCTACCTTATGAGAGGTGTCTATCGAGGCTTCGGACGCTGATTTATTGGCTCAGCGTCCATCTTTTACAGAACTACTGACGATTGAAAAAGAAAAAATATCATGGAGTATTTCAGAGTAATCATAGCAGGTGGTCGTGATTTTAACGACTATGCTTTATTGAAAGCGAAATGCGACAACATCCTGGCAGCCAAGGCCAGTAAATGCCGTATCATCATCCTGTCCGGTGCTGCCAGGGGTACTGACAGTCTGGGTGAACAGTATGCCCGTGAACACGGCTATACCATCGAGCAATATCCTGCTGACTGGAACACTCTTGGTAAAGCGGCTGGGATGATACGCAACGGGCAGATGGCTAACAGTGCGGATGCCTTGATAGCCTTCTGGGACGGACAAAGCCACGGTACAAGAGGAATGATAAACCTCGCCAAGAAGAAAGGACTTCTGGTGAGGGTCATAAACTATAAGGAATAATAAGTATCCCCTGTCACGTTTGGCAGGGGATACTTATTAAAGCTTAGAAGATGTCGTTGATGTCTCCTTTCTTGCGGTTCTTCTTGATACGGACTGGACCATGCTTGGCTTCGTAAGCTTCTATGGTCAGGTCAAAACCTTTATCTACAACATCCTTGATGGGAAGATTCTCTATATGGGCGATGGTCTTGATTTTCGCATACTTCTCACTGTTCACGATGGTAGAGATACGTTCCTCCTCAGCGCTCATTGGCTTACGACCTCGGCGTGAACCACCATTGTCAGAGCGTTGGGGAGTAGAAGGGCGAGAATCAATATCGTTAGAGGACTGACTGGACTGTGTACCTCCCGTGAGGCCGTTCAACAGGTCACTGGTATCAAACTTTTTCTTTGACATAACAGATATATTATTAAATTCGTGTGCAAAGATATCAATATTTTTTGAAATATGGAAAAATCATCATTTTTCCTTCTTAATATAGGGTGTTAGTGTTCCTAAGCTCCCCCTTAAATAGGGTACACTGTCAATCAGAATAACCCTGTAGCGGCTGCCGTCAGAGACTTCTATGTATTCTGGCTCCGGAATTTGATGTTTAACTTTTCCAATAACTCGTCGGTGAAGGTACGATAGTCGATGGCTCCGTTACTCTTGGGAGCGTACTCCACAATGTTCATGCGCTCAAAGGGTGCCTCGGCAACACTGACATTCTTACGGATTTTGGTCTGGAATACCGTGCCGTTAAGTACCTTGCGAAGGTCTGCCTCTATCGTTTTACTGAGATTAGTGCCTTCCCAGCGCGTAATCAGAATACCTTCGATATGAGCGGCCTTATTCAGACGGGTGTGAATGAGATTCACAAAGTTATTGATCATCTTCAGACCCTTGAAGGGTAGAACCTCGGCAATCAGGGGAACAATGACATCCGTAGAAGCGGTGATGGCATTTAGGGTGACGAGTCCTAAAGAGGGTGGACAGTCAATCAGAATAAAGTCATAGTCATCCTTGGGGAGGTCATCAAGCAACCCCGAAAGGATACGCTCACGGCTGATGGCTCCAGCCAACTCGGTATCTACCATGGCCAGCATCTCTGATGCCGGGGAGAGAAAAAGATTGTCGCTAATAGGAACAATGGGAAAATCACCGCGGCCTGTCAGAGCCTCGTAGATACTGTCTTCCGGCTGCTCTTTTAACAGACTGGCGGTGAGATTGGCCTGAGCATCAAGGTCTATCAACAGAACCTTGAAGCCTTTCTTGGATAAGATACTACCTACACTGGAGGTAGTCGTGGTCTTGCCTACACCACCCTTATGGTTGGCAAAGGAAATGATTCTGGTCTCTTTCATAAAATCTGATATTTATAAGTTATTATTCATTGGACTCTTGGACTGGAACGTCAGGAATAAACCCTTGATGTAGCGGTCGTCAATATCTGCAATAAAGCTGGACTTCTCATATTGTTGGAAGCGGCCGTTACGGAAGCGGCTGTCAGCTCCAGTCAGAAAACATTGCTCCTTGGCTCTGGTGACGGCGACATAGAACAGTCTTCGTTCTTCTTCCATATCCATGACAGAACTGAAAGACTGGCGACAGGGAAAGACATCCTCGTCCATACCGACAACAAAGATAACGGGAAACTCTAACCCTTTGGAGGCGTGGATAGTCATCAACTTGACATAGGGGAGGTCGTTCTTATCGTCTTTATCCTCGTCGGTCAGTAATGAGACCTCACGGATATAGTCTTCAAGACTGTTAGCCGGACTATCTTCTCCAGAGTGTTCATCAACGAAACTCTTGATACCGGCAAGTAACTCTTGAACGTTTTCATATTTTTCCTGGTCTTCGTCTTTTGGAGAACTATAGAGTAAGGTTGCTATGCCACTTTCCTTACAGATAACCGATGCAAGGCTATAGGCGTCCAGATGCTGCTGACCTTGCCAACTTCTTAACTGATGAAGAAAGGCTGTCAGCTTACTAACAGTGCCTTTTGTTAAAAGATTTACATAAAATCGGGGATGGGATAAAACTTCCCAAAGGGTCTGCTCAGACTTGATGGACAAATCTACGAGCTTTTCCAAAGTGGTGGAACCTATTCCTCTGGTAGGATAGTTGATGATACGGCGCAGGGCTTGTTCGTCGTTGGGATTGACAACAACACGAAAATAAGCCAGAAGGTCTTTGATTTCCTTACGCTGATAGAAACTCATGCCACCGAAAATCCTATAAGGGATAAATTCTTTTCGTAAAGCATCCTCAAAAGACCTGCTCAGCCAGTTCTGACGATAGAGGATAGTAAAGTCGCTGAACTCCCGGTGCTCAAAAGTCGTCATCTGTTTGATAATGTCGATGACATAACGGGCTTCGTTACGGTCAGTGGCTCCCCTATAAAGGGAAATCCTATCTCCTTCGGAATTATTACTGAAGAGCTTCTTATAAATCTGACTTCTGTTTTTCTTGATGATGCTGTTAGCAGCATTGACAATGGTCTGGGTGGAACGGTAGTTTTCCTCTAACTTGAAAGTTACAGTACCCGGATAGTCTTCATCGTAATTGAGAATATTGTGGATAACAGCTCCTCGGAAGGCATAGATACTCTGAGCATCATCACCAACGGCACAAAGCATACGGCTCTCTTTGGTGAGCTGCAGCAAAATGGCTTTCTGAATGCGGTTGGTGTCCTGATACTCATCAACCAGACAATACTGGAAACGGACAGCATAACGCTGACGGATATGCTCGTTATCCTTGAACATCAGCCAGGTGTTTAACAAGAGATCGTCAAAATCCATCGCATTGGCACTGATCAATGCACGGTTGTATTTCTCGTAAATCTTAAAGATACTGTTGATATGACGCTCCTCGTCAATCTCCATCAGAGTGCTCTGAGGATATTTGATGGGGGTAATCATATTGTTTTTGGCCTTGCTGATTCTTCCTAAGACGGTAGAGGGTGTATAGACCTTGGGGTCTAAACACATCGTTTTAACAATTTCCTTGATGACTCTCTCGCTGTCATCGGTGTCATAGATAGTGAAATTGGAAGTGTAAGGAAGGATGCCCTTGTGATAGTTCAGCTCTTCACGTAAGAAACGACCGAAAACAGAGTGGAAAGTTCCCATAACAAGACGCTTTGACTGCTCGCGACTGACAAGGGCAGCAATACGCTCCTTCATTTCCTTGGCAGCCTTGTTGGTGAAAGTCAGCGCAAGGATGCGGTGAGAAAGAATGCCTTTCTCTATCAGGTAGGCAATCTTATAGGTCAACACACGGGTCTTACCAGACCCTGCTCCGGCAATAACCAGCTCCGGACCGTCCGTATAGGTGACGGCATTATACTGGACTTCACTGAGTTCTTTCCTGTAGTCTATCATAACTTTTCTATCAGATTCAATAACTGTTCTTCCCAGACGGTTTTCGTGCGCGTACATTATTTATATTTATAAGGCGTATATAGGTGTTTTTACCTACAGTTGTTTGTTTTATATTCGTATTTCCGTATTACTAACTTTTATGGTGCAAAGATATAAATATTTTCTGAAATACAAAAATATTTAATGAAAAATTGGTAGTTTCGATAATTATTTGTAATTTTGCAGTGTATAAAGGTATATAAGACTCTAATGATGGGCTAAGAATATAACTTTAACATAGGGATTTTCCTATTTAAAAGTAGGGTATTTCCCTTTTAAAATCAAAATTAAATGCGTATATTTGTAGTAGAAAAAGAAAGTAATAACAATTAAATCACAACATTATGAAAAAGATTATTCTTACAACAGCGGTAATGATGGCGATGACAATAAGCTGCTTCGCACAGTCAAAAAACATTGAGCCTGAGTATATCGGGCAAGTAGTAATCCTGAATGCAGACAGCACGACAACGTTGCTGCAGAAAGAGGCGGTATCCATGAAGACAAAGTCGTCGAAGTGGGGAATGATACCTATCCCTGGCAGCGGCATGCTGGATAAGGCCAAGACAAAACTGACCATAAAGGGTAAGGATGCTCCCGTGTCTGTACCTGCCGGGAAGGTGACTTTGGTCATTAAGGCAGCATCGAACGAACAGGAACCGAACAAGGTGTTTGGCATCATGAAGTTCGAGGTGGAGAAGAAAGCGCGTACCTTCCTGATGGGAGAGTTCAGTCTGGTGGGTGGTACAGATATGACAATGAACTATAGTAACGTCCCATACCTGGCGAAGAAATACGGGGGAAACTGCTATATCATCACCATCGAGAACGCTGAACCAGGAGAGTATGCGGTGAATACCGACTTCTCGCAACTATCTACTTTTAGTGTTAAATAGGTTTTAATATAAATAATTTGAAT
>CAMAHD010000084.1 GCA_945834405.1 uncultured Prevotella sp.
GGAATCAGCAGAAGAGCAGGAAGGGGAGGAATCGGATGAAGAACTTCAGACCGGTAGCTCTGGCTGGAAATGGATTCTTTTCAGTGTGATTTCATTGGTGTTGATAGTATTTGCAGGTCTTGGCGGATATTATTATGGCGTGCAGGAAACGACCGCCCGTTGGGCAAAATACGATTCACTACACGCTCAACCTGAACCTCCAACACCTTCCCAGACAGCAGCTGTTCCTAAGAAAGAAGCAGTGCCTGTAGTACAGCAGTCTGCGCTCCCAGATTCGACAGCGACCAAGAAAGAAACAAGCTCTGTTCCTTCAACTCCGGACTATGCGGCTATGGATGCCCGCGTACGTACGGGAGCCTATGTCATCATTGGCATGGATCGAGAAGAAAAGGTAAGGGCAGGGGAGAGCCTTGCGCGTCTTGCCCGTCGTACATTAGGTGAGGGCATGGAGTGTTATATTGAGGTTTACAATGGTCTTTCTGCCAATACGCCCCTCCGGGAGGGACAGACCATCAAGATACCCAAGCTTCAACTGAAGAAAAAGCGCAAATAGCAAGAATGTCCGTTTTTTACATCCAAGAACACTATATTCTTCTTACCTTTGCAGTTCAGTTTTTTATCATCACTAAAGGTGGGTTGTATCAATGATCACCTAAAACCAAAAAAAGAGAATAATGAAAGAGTTTACTATCAGATTGGAAAGGCAGGAAGAACGTCATGAGGTTGAGAACCTTATTCGCGAGTCCTTTTGGAATGTTTATCGTCCCGGGTGTTTGGAACATTATGTCATGCATTGTTTGCGAAACGATGCGGCTTTCATCCCCGAGCTGAACTTCGTGATGGAATTGAGTGAGAGCGATAAGCAGGGTTCTTCCTCCAGCCAGAGGGGTGGGCTACTTATCGGTCAGGCCATGTGCATGAAGGCGCAAATACAGACCGATGGCGGAGCCTCTCTTCCCATCATGACCTTAGGTCCCATCGGCATTCATCCTGCATACAAGCGTCAGGGGTATGGCAAGGCCTTGCTTGACTATACCTTGGAGAAAGCAAAAGACTTGGGGTATGGAGCCGTTTGTTTTGAAGGCAATATAGAATTCTACGGAAAGAGTGGTTTCACCTATGCCTCCAATTTCGGTATTCGTTATCATGGTCTTCCCGAAGGAGAAGATGCCTCTTTCTTCCTTTGCAAAGAGCTGAAAGAAGGTTATCTGAAGGATGTTACAGGCGAATACGCTACTCCGCAAGGTTATTTTGTAGATGAGGCAGAGTGCGAGGAGTTTGACAAACAGTTTCCACCTAAAGAGAAACTGAAGCTGCCGGGACAATTGTGGTAGCAGTCACGTTGCGCCGCGAGCAAAATACCTAATTACGGTTAAAATGTAGATGGATGAAGATTTTTATTCATTTATTTTTACGTAATTAGGTTTTTTTTTCTAACTTTGCATAAGAACAATCTATGCTTATGCTACTAGTTGTCGCGGTATCTTTACACTCGGCATCAAAGAGCAGCGTATAAATAATAGACAAAACTCTGACAGATGGACACATTGCCTAATGTGAACCCCCGAAGAGGCGGGCAAGAATACTCTTACGCTGGACTTACCTCCAACGTCTACCCCGAAGTTCAAAACCCTCAGGTAGAGAACTCCCATACAGGGGTCACCTCGAACTTTGTACCAATGGAAAACCACCATTGGTTTGTATTTCGTGTCCTCTATGGTCATGATAATGAGGTTGTTGAAGCTTTGAAAGCGGCAAGTGTCCAGCTATATATCCCCTTGCATTATGACAAAGTAGAAATCAAGGGGAAGGAGAGGTTGCGTAAAGTACCTCTTCTTCCCGGATTGTTATTTGCTTATATGACCCGAGAGAAGACCTGCGAATTTGTCAAACAGCCAGCACGGACGGCACGGTTTCTGAAATACTACACTGACAAGACCAAACCTATAGAGTCGGACACACTGCATAACCCACCGATTATCGTATCAGACAGTGTGATGGACCGATTCATCGACGCCTCCAGCATCAAGAACGAACACAGCATGATGCTGCCCAATGAACGATGCCGTTTCAAGAAAGACCAACTGGTCAAGGTTATTAAAGGTGACTTCAAGGGAGTCGTTGGGAAAGTAGTCCGCGCAGCAGGTCAGCAACGTGTAGGAATAGAGATTGAGGGTGTCGGAATATTTGTAACAGCTTATATCCCAAGTGATTTCATGATAATATATAACGATGAGAATCCATGATGAAATGGTAGTTTACACCTCCATCAAGTTCATGAAGAAGTTGGGGTGGGTATATTGTTAAACGAAAAAAAGAAGGACGTATGGGTAAGGATTCCGTACAAACTGTAGTTGACAGCTTGAAATACTATAGCCAGATATTTGAAGAAAGCAAGAAATATCTGGATAGTGCAGAGTATTTATCGGATAAACTGTTCGGATTGTTAGGACATCATATACTGGTAGCTATTCTGCTTGGTTGCTTCTTGGTCTTTTTCATAAAGGCTTTGTGGCATATCTTTCAGCTTGTTTTTGTATATCGATGGAAGAGTCATTCTCAGCGTAACAGTTCGTTTTTATGGGCTGTCTGTTCATGCCTTACGGCAGGTGTCATCCTATATTATTATGGTTATGACTATGCCGGCACCTATAAGAGCGGTCTGACTCTATTGCTGCGCTCTCTGCTTTCCAGCTTCGAGATGTTCCTGTCAAAGTCCAATCTCATAGGTATAGCAGAAAACTGCAAGAACAGCTATTGGTATATGTTGGTGTTTGCCATTGTCCATACAGTGGCAGTGGTGTTGAGTGCCATGTTTGCCGTGGCATGCTTTGGGAAACGAATGATGTATTGGGTAAAGTCTAAAATTTGGGGATATGTTCTGACAAACCATACAACTTACGTATTTTGGGGATTGAACGAGCGGAGTTATACGCTTGCAAGAGATGTTTATAAAAATAGAACAAGCAGAGAGCGTATTGTATTTGTCGATTTTCCAGATGAAAAAGACGAGAGCAACAAGTCACAAGGATTCAGCGGCCTTATCGGGTTGCTATCCTTTAAGTTGAAAGTCATTCGTCAATTAAAAGACATGAACTATATACTGTATCGCAGTTTTGGCCGTCCTTCAGAACTGTCCGACAAGGTAGACAACCTGTTTGACGAACTGGACTTGATGCCCGTCAAACGGATATTGAGGCATTCCCGGAACAGGAAGCATTTTATCTTGACGGACAACGAATCTTCCAATCTGAGGGCTGCCATCAACTTGTTGAAATATGACGAATTCACGGATAATACCATGATATATTGTGCTGTCAGAAAAACACGATTCACCACTCAACTTGCAGAGCATTATAAGGGAAGGCTTGTTATTGTTGACGATTCACGGATAGCGGTGACAGCATTGAAGAAACGGGAGGTAGAGTATAGTGCACCGATAGATTATGTGACCATCGACAAGGACCATGCGGCAGTCACCTCTGTTTTCAATGCAATGGTAATCGGTTTCGGCACAACAGGTCAGGATGCCCTACGTTTCCTGTATGAATTCTCTGCACTGCCCGACGAACAGGGAAACAAGCAGCGAGTGAGGATAAACGTGATAGACACGAAGATGGACACTCTTGAAGGTGACTTCAGACAGGAAGTGCCCGCCATTGAACATATCAAGGTGAAGGAAAGTGAGGCAGAAGAGGAGCAGACACACAACGCCATCGTGAGACGCGAAGTCGCTCTGCGCAAGATGGATGTCGGTTCGGATAAGTTCTATGAACTCTTGTCTGATTTGCGGGACAGCCTCAATTATGTTGTCATTGCCACTGGTGATGACGACCGTAACTTGAGCATTGCCTCATATATCATGGAATTCATGGTTCAGAACAGGAACATGGATCAAGACAGATTCAGAGTATTTGTAAGGCTCTATAACGAGAACAACCGGATCAAATACGAGTCGGCAAAAGAAGTGTTCCGTAAGATGTGTGATGACTATCATCATCATGCAGTCAACAAGAACCATCCATGCTTCTTCAAAACCCCATTTGTATTCTTTGGAAATCCCAAGTCATTATATACCAAATCCATTATTGTTGAAAACAGCTTGGAGGAAGATGCCAGGAGATTCAATGAAGAATACCGCAAGGCTGTCCATGACGAAACTACATGGGAGCAACGGCGTGAAGAAGCAAATGATGCATACAGCTTCAGGGCACTTTACCGCAAGGAAGGTCAGGACAAGGCAAACAGTATGCACCGATATACCAAAGAACGGCTGCTCGGTATCGATGGGAACAAGTCCGATGTGGCATGTTATGACGAATGGACGGATGTGCTTACAGTAAGTGACAGTGACAGTACGGAGCAGAAGCAGTGGAAACATCGTTTGATACAAGCCTCCATATGTGAACACCTCAGATGGAATGCTGCCCATTTGATGATGGGGTATGTTCCGATGCCAAGCGAGAAAGCCAAGCACTTTGGTTCGTCAGCAGACGAGCAACGCAAAGAGCACCGATATCTCCTGCACTGGAAAGACCTCAACCTCAAGACCCAAGGCTATGACTACGGGGTAGTGAAAACAACCATCAGTCTTAGGAACGAGAAAAAGGCTGAGGCTCCATACCACATGTCCTTTTCGTTCAGCCAAGGCTGAACGGTCTGAAAAAGCGGCTTGATGAGCCGATGAAGTCTACATCAATAACCGTTCAGCCTTGGCTGAACGATAAACGCGGGGACATCCCTCCGTCAAAAGTAACGATTAAACAATACAAATATGGCAATCAACATAGAATGGCAGGTAGCATGTCGGGGAATATGGCTCCCTGAGAACAGCTGTTGTGACGGTATAAGAATGGCTGTTGTGACGGTATAAGAATGGCTGTTATGACCTCGTCAGAATCGCAGTCGTAAGACCGTCAGAATCGCAGTCGTCAGACCCTCATGACTGCAATCCTGAGAACTCCTCAGTCGAATACAGCCGCAAGATCAAATAAAATAAAGATATGAGTATCATTCATTCGATACAAGAATTTCTGAGATGTCCGAAGCTCAGCTTCGACAGGTCGTTCTCCGAACGGGGAACGAGACAGTTGGTATGGTTGACGGTGGTTGTTATTGCCGTATTTGCCATGCTGTTTGTTGTCAGTTTGTTTTTCCCGTTTGAGGAAGTAAATGAGGAGGGGCAGGAGATGGGTCGCTTCCTGCGTATGATAACACTGTTCATCGACCCCGGTGCAATAGAAAAACTGAAGGAAAGTACCCATGTCTTTGGTATCGTGGTGGCGGTAAGCGGCATGATAGTGATGACGGGGATGTTTATTTCTGTCCTGACCAATATGCTGGATGTGAGGGTTGACAGGTTCAGAAACGGGGAGATAAGTTATGACCTCCGCAATCATGTGGTTATTATCGGCATGGACGATTTGGTGCCGTCATTAGTGGAACAGATCTGCAAAAGCAGTAAGTTTCGGGATTCTTATATCCTTGTGCAGAGTACCGAAGAGACAGAAGATGTGAAATCGAGAATCCACAACGTCTTGGACAAGGAATATGAGCCGCGAGTGGTTATCTATCGCGGAAAGAGAAACTCTAAAGAAGACTTGAAGAAGCTGAACGTAGACAAGGCAAAGTCGGTGTTTATAACCGGGGAGAGCGGTGAGACGGACCGCGACTCCATGAATCTGGAAGCGATGAGGCTGATAGCAGACATACGTAAAGTGACGGGGCAGGAGGCTCCCGTCATGCCATTGCCTGTCGCCGTGCAGTTTGAATATCAGACAACTTTTTCGGCTTTCCAGGTGACAGACCTGGCAGGTCAGTGGAGGGAACAGATAGATTTTTGTCCTTTCAATTTCTATGAGTCATGGGCCAAGAAGGTGTTTGTGTCCCATTGTTACATGCATGACAATGAACGCATAGACTATCCGCTTCTTGACCGTGAAGCAATCACTTACGACAGCGACAAGACCGTACACCTGATCATATTAGGCATGAGCCGCATGGGTGTGGCGATGGGAACATTTGCTGCCCATCTGCTCCATTTCCCCAATTTCTGCCGCGACCATGGCAAGAAGAGCCGCATCACATTCATTGATGCCCATGCAGAGCGGGAGATGGATTTCTTCCGCAACAGGTATCGTGGATTGTTTGAGATTTCTTCTACCTTGTATAGAGACTATTCCGGGGCAGAGGTAGAGGAGAAAGTGCTGCCACCCACCTGTTTCTCAGGTAAGGATGCCGATTTCCTTGACATTGAGTTTGAGTTTATCAAAGGGAATGTAGAGTCAACGGCGATACAAAACTACCTGAAGGATATGGCGATAAACGAAGACCGTCTGACGTCTGTTTTTGTCTGTCTCAAGGAACCGTCGCACAATATGGTCGTCGGGTTGTCTCTTCCTAATGAGATATACGACAGGGAGATACCGGTGTTCATTCGTCTGAAATCATCAGAAGCGCTGCTTACCATGCTCAATCAGTCGGGTGGCGACGGCAAATACAGCAAGTATTCCAATCTGTATCCTTTCGGTATGCTTGAAAACTGTTATGATTTGGATTATGACAAACTGGAGTTGGCCCAATGGATTAACTACAGCTATGCATCTCCCACGGACAAAGAGACGCCGGCATCGCTGTGGCGGCAGTTGCCGATAGCCCTTCAGTGGTCAAATTTCTACAGTGCATATTCGAGAGACTTCAAGCTGAGGTCTTTTGAAGGTGCTCTCCAAGGCGTTCTGTCAGAAACGGACATAGAACGCCTGTGCATGGTGGAACATAACAGATGGTGTATGGAGAAGCTGTTGCTGGGATTCCGCAAGCCGCACCAGGAAGAGCAGGCCATGATTGACCGTCGTGGAATGATATTCGAGGCGGGCAGGGAGATAAAGGTAGCCAGATGGTACAAGAACCGTTTCGTTCATAGTGACCTTGTTCCCAATGAACAGCTTGATAAGGATTCAATCATGCATGACAGAGACGTCATCATAGGCATGTTGACCCACAGCCAAGCATCATCACAAAATATTGAAGAAAAGATTTAGACAAAAACAGCATGAATATGAGCAAGAAGAGTTATATACCACAACCCGTTGATACCAAGGATGTTGAGTTGCCGGAAGAACTGAAGGTCCTGGCAGAAGAGATAGCCCGTAATGTGCATGAGGTCTGGTCGAAAGGCCGAATGGCTGATGGCTGGAAGTATGGTGAAGAGCGCAATGATGCAGAGAAACTTCATCCGTGTCTTGTTCCATACGAAGAACTGACCGAATCGGAAAAGGAGTACGACCGCAATACCTCACAGGAAACGCTGAAGCTGATCTTGAAGCTTGGCTTCAGAATCATGAGGTAGACAGTCTGCCAAGGGGCATCATCTCAAGATGATGTTACGGTCTATCAGATTGTTTGCAATAGCATAGAGTGTGAGACCCGCGAGGGAGTGTATCTGCAGTTTTCGTGCGATGTTGCGTCTGTGGGTGATGACGGTATTGACAGATATATACAGCCGTTCGGCTATCTCCTTGTTGATCATTCCTTGAACCAGACAGACGATGATTTCCTTTTCCCGTTCAGAGATGGCTTCCTGACTCTCCGTCTTGCGGATAATCTGCGAGATGCGCGACGAGGCATCCATGGTCTTGATTTTCTGCTCATGCAGACGGATGGCGGGCACAAAGATGGCATCTTCCACCTTGCTGTGATTGCACAGCCATTCTTCAATGTTGTATATATCGAAAAGGGTGGCGGTGAGCTGGTGGTTCGTCAGACCATCCTGAGGCAGGTACTTGATGATGATGTGCTTGAGCTCCTGCAGTCGGGTAGTGGTGTCGCTGTGATGCTTGGAGAAGATTTCCACGTTGTAGTTGGACTTCTGCTCGCCAGCCAAGAGAGCCTCTACGTATGGAAAGAGTGTCTTTTCCTCGTATTTCATGTGTTGGTGGATGGAGCGCGCGTAGGCATCGTAGAGGCGCAGTATCAGACCTCCCAGCTCGTCGCCAGACGAAAGCGTTTCTTCGAGTTTGCGACGTATGGATGGCAGCTGGAAATCCAGGAAATACTGGTGGGAAGCACGCAGGTAGGCAAGCAGTGTCTTGACGGATATTCTCTCGTCGCTCCCCTTGGGAGCATATCCGTTGATCAGGAAGTTGACGACGGTAAGAAAAGTATGGCAGTCAACATCCTGTTCCTGACACACTTCACAGACGGTTTTGTCGCCAAAGCCCAAACGTATGCCGAAGGCACTGAGACCTTGCAGTATGCTGTAGTTGTCGCTGATGATGTCTATCATCTTGTCGTCAGCCTCGTAAAGTTTCAGTTGTTTCATCTTGTAGCTCTTATTATGGGTGCAAAGATAATTCTTTTCCTTCAAATGGACAATACCTATTTGTTAGTATTGGCTGGGGGTTGGCAAGAAAAAGTACCAAACAAGTATTACTTAGCAGATTCTATCTTTCTCTGGTTCACCGTTTTAGCTGTTTGACGTGGTTTGTCCACACCTGTACGGAATCTCATCCAATCGTTAAAAAAGATAAAATGTTAGAACGGTGCAATCGTTGGTAACTTGAAATTATGTATCTTTGTAGAACGAGAAAACATACAATAAACTATTATCATAAAACAAGTAATTATGAACGAGAATGCACAACTAATTGCCCAATGTCAAGAGAAAGCCCAGCAGTGGCTTACTCCTGCCTTTGATGAAGAAACCCGGACTGCTGTACAGCAAATGCTTGAGAATGGTGACAAGACCGACTTGATTGAGTGTTTCTACAAGGATTTGGAATTCGGTACCGGCGGTCTGCGAGGAATCATGGGTGCAGGCAGCAACCGTATGAATGTATATACCGTGGGCATGGCAACTCAAGGCTTTGCCAACTATCTGAAAAAGAACTTCGCAGACAGAGACGAGATTTCGGTAGTGGTATGCCACGACTGCCGCAACAACAGCCGCCTCTTTGCCGAGACTGTTGCCAATATCTTCTCTGCCAATGGCATCAAGGCTTATCTCTTTGACGGTATGAGACCCACGCCGGAGTGCTCGTTTGCTATCCGTTATCTGAAGTGTCAGGCAGGTGTCAACGTAACTGCCAGCCACAATCCTCGCGAATACAATGGCTACAAGGCTTACTGGGAAGACGGTGCACAGGTGCTTGCTCCACATGATACCGGTATCATCGACGAGGTGAACAAGGTAAAGGTAGAGGACGTGAAGTTCCAGGGCAACGACGACCTCATCGTCACCATCGGTGAGGATATAGACAAGGTATATCTGGAGCGTATCAAGGAAATATGTATTGACCCCGCAGTCATCGAGCGTCAGAAAGACCTGAAGATTGTCTATACACCCTTGCATGGAACAGGTATGACCATGATTCCACGTTCGCTCAAGTTCTGGGGCTTCGAGAACGTTCATTGCGTGGAAGAACAGATGGTGCAGAGTGGCGACTTCCCCACGGTCGTTTCGCCTAATCCCGAAAACGGTGAGGCATTGACGCTCGCATTGCGTGATGCAAAGGCCATGGATGCAGATATCGTGATGGCCAGCGACCCGGATGCCGACCGTGTGGGTATGGCTTGCAAGAATGACAAGGGCGAGTGGATTCTGATTAATGGTAACCAGACCTGTCTGCTTTTCCTCTATTATATCATCACCAACCGCAAGGCTACGGGCAAGATGCAGGAGGGCGACTTCATCGTGAAGACCATCGTGACTACCGAAGTTATCAAGAAGATTGCCGACAAGCAGGGTATTGAGATGCGCGACTGTTTCACCGGATTCAAGTGGATTGCACGCGAGATAGCTCTCTCTGAAGGCAAGCAGCAGTATATCGGTGGCGGTGAGGAGAGTTATGGCTTCCTCGCACAGGATTTTGTTCGCGATAAGGATGCCGTATCAGCCTGCTCGCTGCTGGCAGAGATTTGCGCTTATGCCAAAGATCAGGGCAAGACTCTCTACGATTTGCTCATGGATATCTATCTGGAATACGGCTTCTCCAATGAGTCAACCATCAACGTGGTGAAACCCGGCAAGAGCGGTGCAGATGAAATCAAGCAGATGATGACCGACTTCCGCAATAATCCTCCTAAGGAGTTGGGCGGCAGTCCTATCGCAGTATGGAAGGATTTTCAGACACTGAAGGCAACCAAGGCCGATGGTAGCGAAGAAACCCTCGACATGCCAACCACCAGCAATGTATTGCAGTGGTTCTGCGATGATGAGACCAAGGTGAGCGTGCGTCCTTCTGGTACTGAACCCAAAATCAAGTTCTATATCGAAATCAAGAGTCCGATGGCTTCCGCAGCTGATTATGATGCATGTGTTCAGGCTGCCAAGGATAAGGTTGAAGCCATCAAGAAGTCGTTGAATCTATAATAGAAGAGTATTCAACTACTTGAGCCACTTGCGAACCTGAGGCCGCCTGGCCGAAGGGAAAAGCAAACTCAAATGAAATTATTTCTTTTTTCATATGTGTTTAAAAAGGTGGGTTCCTTTATTACTAATCGTTTGACGGTAGTAATTAATGGAACCCACCATTATAATGTCCAAAAGAGAACTTCGGCAATTTTGCTTCAGCTTTTTGAGTGATTTTTCAGTCTTTATGGGGGGTGCGATGCTGGTATCCTAACCGAGTAAAAACTGAAAATTAACCAAAAAGATTAGGAAAAGTGACGAATAGAAAATACAGGCAGTTATTTTTTGAACATAACTAAAATTAATTCAGAAAAAGTTTTGTTAATTCACTGAAAAATCGTACCTTTGCAGCCGATTTCATAAAAATAGTTGAATGAAGAATGACAAAATAAAGAATCAGTATCGCATCAACGAGCAGATTAGAGTGCGAGAAGTGCGAATTGTGAGTGATGACGGGTCGACAGTTGTTCCCGTGCGTCAAGCTTTGGACATGGCGCGAGCAGAAGGTGTAGACCTCGTAGAGATTTCACCCAATGCCAAGCCGCCCGTTTGTCGTCTTATCGACTATTCCAAATTCCTTTATCAGCAGAAGAAGCGTGCCAAGGAGCTCAAGGCTAAGCAGGTGAAGGTAGAAGTAAAGGAAATTCGTTTCGGACCTCAGACCGATGAGCACGACTATCAGTTCAAGCTCAAACATGCCAAAGAGTTCTTGGAGGATGGTAACAAGGTAAGAGCTTATGTATTCTTCCGTGGACGCTCCATTCTTTTCAAGGAACAGGGTGAGGTGCTGTTGCTCCGTTTCGCCAACGACTTGGAAGAATTTGGTAAAGTAGAACACATGCCTTCTTTGGAAGGAAAGAAGATGTTCATCTATCTCGCTCCCAAAAAGGCTGGTGCAGTGAAAAAGAGTCAGCAGGCTCTCGACCGCGAAAAGAGAGCTTTGGAGGAGCGCGAAAGCAAGGCCGTCAAACCTGACGTAGAGGAGGCTGAATCCGATGATGAGGTAATGCCATCCAACGGTGGTCTGCTCGCCAATGCCAAAATCAGTGCTGATGCCCTGAAGAAACTCACGGGAGAAGACTGATTGAGGGAATAACAAGAAACAAGATGTGCGTAACGCCTGGTATATGCGTTGCCACTGTATAATAAATAACTCATTAAAATTTAAAAAAATGCCAAAAGTTAAGACGAATTCCGGTGCAAAGAAGAGATTCCGTTTCACCGGTACAGGTAAAATCAAGAGACATCACGCTTATCACAGTCACATTCTGACTAAGAAAACCAAGAAGCAGAAGCGTAACCTGGTACACCAGGCCATCGTTGATCCTTCAAACATGAAGCAGGTTCGTGACCTCCTGTGTCTCCGTTAATCCTATTGTCTAACATTTTAAAGTAAGAAAAAACTATGCCAAGATCAGTTAATCATGTTGCTTCAAGAGCAAAGAGGAAGAGAATTCTGAAACTTACCCGCGGTTACTTTGGTGCCCGCAAGAATGTTTGGACCGTAGCGAAGAATACCTGGGAGAAGGGTCTTACCTATGCCTATCGTGACCGTCGTACCAAGAAGCGCAACTTCCGCGCATTGTGGATTCAGCGTATCAATGCAGCTGCGCGTCTCGAAGGTTTGAGCTACTCAGCTCTCATGGGCGCCCTGAACAAGGCCGGTATCGAAATCAACCGCAAGGTGCTTGCCGACCTCGCTATTAATAATCCTGAGGCTTTCAAGGCTATCGTAGCTAAAGTAAAATAAGGATTTTAGTCAACAAATAATAAATGGAGGATGTTTCCGAAAGGTTACATCCTCCATTTTTTTCGTC
>CAMAHD010000085.1 GCA_945834405.1 uncultured Prevotella sp.
GGATAGTCAGGAGAAGAACTCCTTATGCATCAATATTTGCGTATGTGGCATTCTTTTCGATGAAGTCGCGTCTGGGTTCAACGTCGTCGCCCATCAGCATGGAGAATATCTCGTCTGCCTCGGCAGCATTCTCGATGGTTATCTGTTTCAGCAGTCGGGTTTCGGGGTTCATGGTCGTTTCCCACAGCTGTTCGGGATTCATCTCACCGAGACCTTTGTAGCGCTGGGTATGCAGGCTCTTGCCGTCTTCCACACCATTGCCCCACTTGTCGATGAACGCCTGTCGCTGCTGTTCGGTATAGCAGTACTCCTTGGCTTTGTTCTTATAGGTGCAGAGGTAGAGTGGAGGAGTGGCGATATAGAGATGACCTTCTTGGATAATCTTCGGCATAAAGCGGTAGAAAAGCGTCATGATAAGCGTGTCGATGTGTGAACCATCGACGTCGGCGTCGGTCATGATGATAATCTTGTCATAGCGCAGCTTGTCTATATTGGCCTCTTTGTCGCCTTCGCCTTCAACGCCAAAACGTACACCGATGCTCTGGATGATGTTCATGACGGACTCGCTTTCAAATACCTTGTGCCACATCACCTTTTCCACATTCAGAATCTTGCCTCGCAGTGGCAGGATGGCTTGGGTATAGCGGTCGCGACCCTGTTTGGCGGAGCCGCCTGCCGAGTCACCCTCGACCAGGAAGATTTCGCACGACTTGGGGTCTTTGTTGGAACAGTCTGCCAGCTTGCCAGGCAGTCCGCCGCCAGTCATCGGGTTCTTGCGCTGTACGCTTTCTCTTGCCTTGCGTGCGGCGATACGTGCCGTTGCAGCCAGTATCACCTTGTCGCATATCAGCTTGGCTTCTTTGGGATGTTCCTCCAGATAGTAGCTGAGAGCCTCGCCTACAGCCTGCTGTACTGCACCCGTCACTTCGTTGTTGCCCAGCTTGGTCTTGGTCTGACCCTCAAACTGAGGTTCTGCCACCTTGATGGAGATGACGGCAGTAAGACCTTCGCGGAAGTCCTCACCGGCAATCTCAATCTTTGCTTTCTCTATCTGCTTGGAGATGTTCGGGTCGGAGTCGGCATATTTCTTCAAGGTGCGGGTCAGGGCCATGCGGAAGCCTACTAAGTGGGTACCGCCTTCAATGGTGTTGATGTTGTTGACGTAGGAGTGGATGTTCTCGCTGTAGTCTGTATTGTACATGACAGCCACCTCGATGGGGATGCCCTGCTTTTCGGTTTTCAGGTAGATGACATCATCAAAGAGGTGAGTGCGGTGGCGGTCCACATAGCGCACAAACTCCTTCAGACCGTCCTTGGCATGGAACACTTCCTGACGGATGTTGCCTTCTTCGTCGGGACGCTTGTCGATAAGGGTGATGGTGATGCCCGCATTCAGGTAGGCGAGCTCGCGCATACGCTTGGCGATGATGTCGTATTTATATTCTGTTGTGGTAAAGATGGTGGGGTCTGGCCAGAACTGCTGTCTTGTTCCCTGCCTGTCTGTTTCGCCTACAATCTTGACGGAGTATAAGGGTTTACCCTTCTCGTATTCCTGCTGGTAGATATGTCCGTCGCGGAATACCTGCGACATCATGTGCGTGGACAGTGCATTGACACAGCTGACACCCACACCGTGCAGACCACCGCTGACTTTGTAGGAACCTTTGTCAAACTTGCCTCCGGCGTGGAGCACGGTCATGACCACTTCGAGGGCAGACTTGTGCAGTTTCTTATGTTCGTCAACGGGAATACCGCGTCCGTTGTCTTCTACGGTGATAGAGTTGTCCTCGTTGATAGTCACCTCGATATGCGAGCAGTAGCCTGCCATAGCCTCGTCGATAGAGTTGTCAACGGTCTCGTTGACCAGATGGTGCAAGCCCTTCTCACTGACGTCGCCAATATACATTGCCGGACGCTTACGTACGGCCTCTAAACCTTCGAGTACTTGAATGTTACTCGCGGAATAATTGTTTTCCTTGGTAATATCTTCTGCCATTTCTTTTTTCTGTAATAATAGGTTGCAAAGTTACAAAAAAATAAGGAATATGACGAATAATTTTAAACAAAAATAGGTCGAAACCGCAATTGGTTTCGACCTATTGTATTTTTTCTTGATGGCTATGCTTTGCTTAGCCCAAGCTGTTGATGTGAAGAGCGAGGCTTGACTTGAGGTTAGCAGCCTTGTTCTTGTGAATAATGTTAGTCTTAGCCAGCTTGTCCAGCATCTTCTGAACAGTTGGATACAACTTCACTGCCTCTTCCTTATCGGTTATGGCACGCAGCTTGCGCACAGCGTTGCGCATCGTCTTGGCGTAGTATTTGTTGTGCAACGCCCTTGTTTTCTCCTGACGGATTCTTTTAATTGATGATTTGTGATTTGCCATCTTCTTTTAATTCTTTTGTTTCGTAGTCCCTAGGAGAGTCGAACTCCTCTTTAGAGAATGAAAATCTCTCGTCCTAACCGATAGACGAAGGGACCATAGCTCATTTGCGGATGCAAAGGTACGCATATTTTCTGATTCACCAAAACTTTTCGCAAAAAAATCACTCTATTTTTGTAATTTTTCGCATTTTAGTGCTATCTTTGCATCAGTTTTGCGTGTTATGCTTATCAAAACAAAGGCTTTTGTACTGCGCACGGTGAGGTTTGCCGACAGGAAAATCATCGTTGATATGTTCACTCGTTCGCATGGACGGATGTCTTTTCTTGTTCCTTTGTCCCAATCTCCGCGTGCAGCTGTCAAGAAACAGTTCTTCCAACCCATGACTTTGCTGGAACTTTCGGTAGACTTCCGTCCCAAGGCTTCGCTGCAGCGAATCAAGGAGGTTCATCTTTCCACTCCCTATGCGTCCCTCCCCTTCGAGCCGCATAAGCTGTCCATAGCTTTTTTCGTTTCTGAGTTCCTCTGCCATGCCTTGCACAGTGAGCAACAGAACATACCTTTATATGATTATATAGAGGACAGCCTGCTTTGGTTGGACAGTTGCGCGTCGCGTTATGCCAATTTCCATATTGTGTTCATGATGAGGCTGTCGCGCTTTCTGGGCTTCTATCCCAATATTGAAGGTTATGAGCCAGGGGCTTTGTTCGACTTGCAGTCGGCTTGTTTTGTCCATGCCCTTCCGCCTCACAGATATTATCTGCAGCCGGGAGAGTCGCATGCCTTGTGTGCGCTCTTGCGTATGGATTTTGCCACCATGCACCTCTTCAGGCTGAGTCATGACGAGCGCAACCTGCTGGTGGAAGGCATACTGACCTTTTATCGACTGCATCTGCCCGACTTTCCGGAACTGCGTTCCTTGGAGGTGCTGAAGACGATTTATGGATAGTTGTTACACCATCACTAAATGATGCCCAACTCGTGCAGGAATATCATGATGATACATACAGGACAGATGTATCGGATGGCGAAAAGGAAGATGCTGAAGAAACGTACTGCCACCGTGCCTTTATTGGTGAACTCGTCTCGGACAACCTTTAATGGCGCAAACCATCCTACATAGATGGTGGTCAGCAAGGCTCCTGTAGGCATCATCAGCTGGGCTGTCAGGAAGTCGAAACAATTCAGCAACGGTTTGCCGAAAAGCTGAAGCTCGGTTACGGCTCCCATCGAGAGTGAACTGAGGATGCAGATGACGGTTGCTGCACTGCTGGCAATAAGTACTGCTTTCTTTCGTGGCAGGCGCATCTCTTCCTGAAAGAAGGAGGTGCTGATTTCGTGCATGGAGATGGTGGAAGTCAGGGCGGCTAACGCCAGCAGGGCATAGAACAGGATGGAGATGATATAGCCGATGGCAGGTATGGAGGAGAACGCCTGATTGAACACGTTGGGCAGGGTGATGAAGATGAGCGACGGACCAGAGTCGGCATTGACACCTACGGAGAACGCGGCTGGGAAGATCATCAGTCCTGCCAATATGGCTATCAGTGTGTCGATAAGGGCTATCTGTCCCGCTGACTTGATCAGGTTGATTTCCTTGCCGAAGTAGGAGGCGTAGGTACACAGACAGGCTGTGCCCAGACTCAGCGAGAAGAATGCCTGACCCAAAGCATCGAGCATCGTTTCTTGGGTAACCTTGCTGAAGTCCGGCTTGAAAAGGAATTCAATGCCCTTTTCTGCACCGGGAAGCAGACACGACGAAACGACAATGACCAATAACAGGATGAACAGCAGGGGCATGAGCAGCTTGGACACACGCTCGATACCGCCACGGACACCTTTTGCCACAACCATGTGGGTAAGGGCAATGAACAACAGACCGCATAGGATGGGCAATGACATATCGGACGAGAAGTCCTGGAAAAAGCGGAGTATGGACTGACTGTCACCCGTGAGACGGTTCATCACTGAAGCCGAGAGATAATACAGACACCAGCCGGCTATGACCGAATAGAATCCGAAAATAAGGATTGACGAGATGATGCCCATATATCCCACTGCTCTCCAACCTTGCTTTCCGGAAAGTCTGCCGTAGGCGCGTACCGCATTGGTTCCGGCGCGACGGCCTACTATAAATTCGCATACCATTCCGGGGATGCCCAACAAAAAGATACATCCAATATAGAGCAGGATAAAGGCTGCTCCGCCGTTTTGTCCGGTCATGTAAGGAAAACGCCAGATATTACCCAACCCTACGGCTGAGCCAGCAGTGGCAAGGATGATACCTAATCTGCTGCGGAAATTGTTGTGAGAGAAACGTGGCATATATATATAATGTATAATAGGATGAAAACTGCGAGGTATGTGTTAGAGCCAGCCCAGCTGGTGCATGAAGATAAGCAGGATGCAGATGGGGCAGATATACTTCACGCAGAAGAGATAGAGATGGAAGAAACTGCCTTTCAGCGTACCCCAGTTATTGTATTCGTCGCGAACCAGCTTGTGGGGAAGGAACCAACCGACAAACAGACAGGTGAGGAATCCGCCGACAGGCAGGAACAGCTGTCCCGTGACAAAGTCAAACAGGTCGAAGAGGCTCATGCCCCATACCTGCAACTGGTCAAAACCGCAGAGAGAAAGGGAACAGAAGGAACCGATGACCGAACAGCTGAGGGTGACAATAAGGGCTGCCGAACGGCGGGAGACATGGACTTCTTCGTGCAGGAATGCCGTGCTTACCTCGTGAAGGGATATGAGGGAGGTAAGGGCTGCCAAAGACAGCAGTGCATAGAAAAGCAGGGAGATGACATAGCCCACTATCGGCATGGTGGAGAATGCCTGGTTGAACACATTGGGCAGGGTGATGAATATCAGGGAGGGACCTGAGTCGGGATTGATGCCCACCGAGAAGGCGGCAGGGAATATCATCAGTCCTGCCAGTATGGCTACGATACTGTCGATGATGCCTATCTGGATGGCTGATTGATACAGATTGGTCTGTCGGGTGAAGTAGGAAGCGTAGGTGCAGATACATCCCATGGCGAGACTCATCGAATAGAACGACTGCCCCAATGCACCCAGAAAAACGTCCTTGTTCAGTTTGCTGAAATCGGGATGGAAGAGGAAGGCTATGCCTTCGGTAGCTCCTGGCAGCATGCAGGACGCGACGACTAATAGCAGCAACAGGATGAACAGGGCTGGCATCATCATCTTCGATGCCCGTTCAATGCCATCGCGCACGCCGTGGACAATCACGAAGTGGGTAGCCACCAGAAAGATGACCGTCCAGAAGATGGGCTTGACGGGATTGCTGCTGAACTCGGAAAAATAGGTCTGGATATATTCGGGAGAACCATGAAGGTGACCAACGGCTGCCGCATAGATATATTGAAGGCACCAGCCTGCCACCACCGCATAGTAGCCTGTGATGAGAAAGCCGGTTATCACTCCGAGATAGCCCACTAACCACCAGGGTTTACCATCCGACAACTTGGCATAGGCACGTGCCGTGTTCGACTGCGCGTGTCTGCCGATGATGAATTCGTTGATCATGCAGGGAATGCCCAAGAGCAAAACACATCCTACATAGAGCAGGATGAAGACCGCTCCTCCATTCTGACCTGTCATATAAGGGAAGCGCCACACATTTCCCAAGCCCACTGCCGAACCTGCCGTGGCGAGTATGATACCCAGTTTGCTACCAAAGTTTGAACGTTCTGATGAAGTCATGTCTGGCTGTTTTTGTTAGAATATAGATGGTTGGAAATGGATTTGTTCCCAAAACGCTTGCAAAAGTATAAATAATTTCTTAATTTTGCACCAAATTAGAAAGTAAATATGAATTTTTTGTTGCAATTAGTAAGGAAATATCCGCTAACCGTCTTGTGCTTGGCTGCTATTTGGTATCTTTCATTCTTTACGCCGCCACAAACAGAGTTGGATCATGTTGACTTTATCGACAAGTGGGTACATATTATTATGTATGGTGGTACCTGTATGGTGATGTGGGCTGAATACCTGCACCGCCATCGTCAAGTGCAACAATGGGGAAAGTTGATTTTCTTCTCTTGGCTGGCACCTATCCTGATGAGTGGCTTGATAGAATTGCTGCAAGCCTATTGTACAGGGGGAAGACGCAGTGGTGACTGGCTTGATCTGGCAGCTAATGCGATAGGTGTTACATTAGCTGCTGTGATTGGCATCATTGTGGCAAACCTGAGGAAGTAGTGCCGGATAACGGTAGTCGGACTCAGGATGGGTCCTCGCTCTGAGATGCCCACCGGCAATAGGGATTGTTGCGGAGATGGCTGTTGTAATAGCGTCGGTCACCCGTGACTTCTTTGCCGATAAAGTCGGGCTTGGTAAACGGCTCATCCTCAGCCTTCAGCTCCACTTCGGCAATGACCAGCCCTTCATTGTCTCCATAGAATTCATCCACCTCGAAGGTGTGCTGTCCGCTTTTCACGAGATAGCGAGTCTTGTCGATGATGCCGGGTTCGCACAGACGAAACAGTTGTTCGGCTTCTTCACAACTGATTTCCTTTTCAAATTCATAGCGGCTCATCCCCTTTTCGTCTGATGGGCCTTTGATGGTCAGGAAAGCCTGACAGTCACGAAGGCGCACCCTGACAGTGCGCCCGTGACTGCTGCAGATGTAACCCTGCTTGATACGGCTGTGATGAAAAGCCTCTTGCTTATATGCAGAGCCGTTAACCAGGAATTTTCTTTCAATCTCAAATCCGCTCATGTGCTTAGCCCATCATGATGGAGGTATAGACGGCAAAGATGATGGCGAGTACCAGCAAAACACCGATAATCCATTCTACTACTTTCTTGCCTTCTTTCTCCTGTTTGGCCTCGTATGCAGCGCGGCGTGCATTGTTCTTCTTTTTCATAGTCTTGTTATTTTTTAGTTATAGGTGGGAAGGATTCATTCCCACCGTAGTTATGATTGTTTTTCATGATGATTCATGCAGGAGCTGTTACCCATTGGTTATTCGTCATCGTTGACGGGGAACTCCATGAGATACGACTTGATGAAACCATCTATCTTGCCATCCATCACTCCGTCAACATCTGAGGTCTGGTAGTTAGTACGATGGTCTTTCACACGACGGTCGTCAAACACATAGCTGCGAATCTGACTGCCCCATTCTATCTTTTTCTTGCCTGCCTCAATCTTGGCCTGTGCTTCCAGACGTTTCTTCATGGCTCGGTCATAGAGTTGGGATTTCAGCAGTCGCATCGCGTTGTTCCTGTTCTCTAACTGCTTGCGGCTCTCCGTGTTTTCTATCAGGATTTCTTCTTCCTCTCCTGTATCGGGGTCTACGTACTGGTAGCGCAGACGAACACCTGTTTCCACCTTGTTCACATTCTGTCCACCGGCACCGCCGCTGCGGAAGAGGTCCCAGCTCACTTTGGCAGGGTCTACATATACTTCAATGGTATCGTCTACCAAGGGAGACACGAAGACGCTGGCAAAACTGGTCATGCGCTTTCCCTGTGCATTGAAAGGAGAAACACGTACCAGTCGGTGAACGCCATTCTCGCTCTTGAGGTAGCCGTAAGCATATTCGCCACCCTCAATCTCCATGGTGACACTCTTGATGCCAGCCTCGTCACCATCTTGCAGGTTGCTGATGGTCACCTTATGTCCATGAGCTTCTGCCCAGCGCTGATACATACGCATCAGCATGGATGCCCAGTCCTGACTCTCCGTACCGCCTGCGCCACTGTTGATTTTCAGCACGCAGTCCATAGGGTCTTCCTTCTGTCTCAGCATGTTCATGAGTTCCAGGTTTTCGATGGCTTCCACAGCCTTGCGGTAGTCCTCGTCAACCTCTTCCTCTGTAACCATTTCGTCTTTGTAGAAGTCGAAAGCCAGCTGCAGTTCGTCAGCCAGCGTTTTCACTTCCTGATATCCGTCAAGCCATCTTTTGATACCCTTCACCTTCTTCATCTGTTCTTCTGCCCGCTTGGGGTCATCCCAGAAATCGGGTGCTTGGGTGCGGAGATCCTCCTCCTCAAATTCGATTTTCTTCTTGTCAATATCAAGGTATTTGTGCAGGGCATCCGTACGCTCCAGCACATCTTTCAGTTGGTCTTGGGTAATCATATATTATTCTTCGTACATCTTTTCTATTTCCTCCCGGTAGTTGGCATGGATGGCCGGGCGTTTCAGTTTCAGTGTGTTTGTCAGTTCTCCACGTTCCATGCTGAAGTGGTGGGGCAGCAAGGTGAATCGCTTGATTTGTTCATAGTGGGCGAGTTGCTGTTGTAAGGTGCTGATACGTTCCATCATCATGTCACATATCTGCTTGTTCGTGCATAAGTCCTCACGGCTTTCAAAACGGATGCCATGAGCACGGGCATATTCCTCCAGCAGCGGATAGACGGGGATGATGAGTGCTGATACGAATTTCCTTTCATCCGCAATGATGGCAATCTGGTCGATGAACTTGTCTACCAGCAGTTTTGACTCAATCATCTGGGGCGCGATGTATTTGCCGTTGGAAGTCTTGAACAAATCCTTGATGCGGTCGGTCAGATAAAGCTCGCCGTCTTTGATATAACCGGCATCGCCGGTACGGAAGTAACCATCCTTATCAAATGTTTCCTTGGTCAGGTCTTCACGGTTGTAGTATCCCGGAGTGATGGTGGGACCCTTCAGCAGTATCTCGCCGTCTTCGCTGATTTTGACATCCACACAGTCGAGCGGTCTTCCTACCGAACCGATGGTATGCACGATGTCGAGATGGTCGCAGCTTACTGTGGCGAGACTTTCTGTCAGACCGTAACCCACAACCATGTTCAGTCCGATGCTGTGAACGAACTCCTCGACGTGAGGCGACACCGTGGCTCCGGCTGTTGGGAAGATATTGGCATTCTCCAGTCCCAGCTCCTTACGGACCAGACTGAAGAGGGTCTTGTTGACCAGCTCGTACTCTAAGTGAAGCGCGAGAGGAGGTCGTTTGCCCCTGCTGATATAGTCGATATTGTGTTTACGTCCGATATTCAGTGCATTCTTGAACATCTTGCGTTCGATGGCATTTGCCTTCTCTATTTTCTCCATCACACCTGCGTAGACCTTCTCCCAGAAACGCGGAACGGAACACATTCCCGTGGGATGTGTCTGGCGCATGGACTCCTGTACCTCCTGTGGATAGGTGTTGACTATCAGTGTGGCACCTACCGAGAGTGCCAGTAAGGACCATCCTTTTTCAAAGATGTGAGCAAAAGGCAGGAAGTTAAGCACCCGGTCTTTGTCTGAAATGGGAACGCAGCGCTGGTTGCTGCTCAAGGCAGCGATATATTGTCCGTGGGTCAGCATGACACCCTTGCTGTTGCCTGTAGTGCCGCTGGTGTATAGGATATTGGCAAGGTCATTTTTATTGGCCTGTTTGTAGAGGCTCTCTACCTCAGACTGGCGAGGAAGATTCTCTCCCAGTTTCAGGAAGTCTTCCAGATAGAGTGCATTGGGGTCATGATTGCTGATGCGCACATTCTTGTCAAAGATGATGATACGTTCCAGCGAGGGGCAGAGCGTGAATACCCGATGGGCTTTGTCATACTGGTCCTGTTCACCTACAAAGAGGAAGCGTATCTTCGCATCATTAATCATAAACTCAATCTGCTGTTCGCTGCTGGTGGCATAGAACGGGATGGTGACGGCACGGATGCCCCAAGCTCCGAAGTCGGTAAAAACATACGGAGCGGCATTCTGTGAGAAGATACCGATGTTCTCTTGTACCTTCACTCCAAGATTGAGCAAGGCATTTGATACTACCTTTACTGTATCAGATAACTGATTCCACGAATATGACTTCCAGGTCTTTTCGCCGAATTCTCTGTACATCATCACTTCACGGTCGCCGTATTTTTCGGCCTGTTTGTGTATCAATACTGAAAGGTGACTGACTGCTTGCATAGTTGTTAATTCTTTATTTCATGCAAAAATACGCTAAAATGACCAAAATACAAAACAATTATCCGTTTTTTTTAACTTGTCAGCCATTTAGTGATGATAAATAAATCACTTACTTCCCAAAGAACAGGCAAAACAGCAAAAAAAAGGCGGAACCAAATGGCTCCGCCTTGATGATAAAATGCTTGTGATGGATTATTTCACAACATACTTCTTTCCATTGAAGATGTACAGACCCTTAGGCAGCTTGTTGAAGCTGTTCTGGTCGTTGGCAACCTTCATACCTGAGAGGTTGTATACACCCTTAGCAATGTTAGACTTCACAACGTCAGCTGATACAGTATCAATACCGGTAATCATCTGCAGTTTGGCTGCAAGCTCATCGGCAAAGTAAGTAGCGTTGACAAGTGCTGTGAGTTCCTTGGTGGTAGTCACTGAACCTGCAGCGAGAGCCTCGGCATCAGCCAGACGGCGAGAGAGACGAGAAACGAGGTTGATAACCTGCTGTTCTTCGCTGTTCTCGTTAGCTGTCAGCAGAGCCTTGTCTTCAGCCAGACGTGTTGCAACGTCAGCCTTGATGTCTGCAAATGCCTTCTCGGTATTGCCAAGGAATAAGAGGTTGTTGTCACCGAATCCGTAGATGTTGGCACCAGAACCGTCAATCTGTCCATAAGTGTACATACCCAGCTCATAGTCGGCTTCAGTATCGTCGGTCTTCTCAACGAAGATAGCATAAGTACCGGCTACATAGCCATAGTCCTGCTGTCCGTTCCAGTCGCTCTTGCTTTTAGAGTAGTTGTACTCAATCATACGGCTGTGAACGGCTACAGAGTCTTCATAACCGATAGCACCGAAGAGGAGGTGAACCTTGTTCTTCTCGCCTGTGTAGATGGTGTCTGCTACGATACCATTGTCGATGTCTGCTTCAATGATGTCAGCCATGCCAAGGTCGTTGCCAGGAATAACGTTCATGGCGTGAGCCTTTGCCTTGTACATATAGAGACCCTTGTCGGTCAGTTTCACATCCTGAACCAGCTTAGACTGGGGAGATGCTGTATAACCACGACCTACGGCGAGGCAGAGACCATTGCTGTAGCTGTCGTTTACAGACTTCTTGAAGGTTTCCTTGCCAGAAATAGTCTCAGTGAAGGTCCAACCGCTATAGTTGCCAGTTGCAAAGTCTCCATTGGTGATGGCGATAGCATTTGGGTTGCTGTAAGATGCGGTAGTTGCAAAGTAAGCAGCAGCTGCCTCGTTCAAGAGAGCCAGTTTCTCGGTGTACTTCTCACCCTCTGCCACAATCGTCTCATGGTCTTCGAGAACGGCATAGCTTGCAATCAGAGACTTGCTCTCGCTGATGATTGCCTGAAGGGTGCTCTTCAATGCAGCATCACCATTGGCATTGACAGGGTTAGCGAGCTTGGCATCGTTTTCCTCTACAGCCTCTACAAGGTTGAAGTAAGGCTGGCAGTAGCCGTATACGTTCTGCATACCCTTACGTACAATGTTCATGTATGCTTTCAGAGTAGTAGGATAAGCGGCATCGTCAACATCGTTCACTAAAACCTCCTTGCCGTTAGCGTCAACCTTAGCAAGAGAAGCAGTGTATTCAGCCTCACCCTTTGCGGTAGAGTCGTTCATCTGAACCATACCCCACTTGTAGATGTCGGTCTTGGTAGCTACTACCTTCGCAGAATCAATCATCACCTTCAGTGAATTCTGGGCGGTGGCGATGTCCTTCACAAGATTCAGGTGTGCAAGCTGCTCCTCAGAAAGACCGATACGACGCACACGGAGGTTGCTGAGAGCGATATAACCACCACG
>CAMAHD010000086.1 GCA_945834405.1 uncultured Prevotella sp.
ATTTCTCATATCTCCAAACTTTTTGTAAAAAACGATTTTATCTCCCTTTATCTCCTCTTATCTCCTTTATTCAAGCAAAATGATAGATTAATAATCTTACGGCTGATAGATTATTAATCTTATCGGCAATGAAGATATTTATCATCTGCAACGATGTCTGATTTCATCAGGACGGGTGACAGCCCCCATGACCTAGTCGCCTGTTCTGTCTGTTTGGTCTGGATATGTTGCAATTATTTCTTCCGCTGTACCCAGATATTCGGTTAGCCGTCCTGTCTCTCCACCACGGACAATATTCAGGGGTGTCGGAGGCTGCCCGATGACTATCCTGGAGGGGGTGAGGACAGCGTAGTTTCCTGTCTGCTGAGTAGCTACAGATTTTCAGAAAGATGTTAAAAAACGCAAATACAACATGGAAAGCCAGGAAAAAGAACCACGTGAACACCTATTATTTTGTAACTTTGCAATCGATTTAGATTTGTATTAAAACGTATTGCTCATTTTTAACAGACATGAAAAGTATTATAAGTATTATTTCATTACTCACTGTAGCATGTGCCGGCAGCCTGCTGACGGCATGCGGACCGGATGCCGACTTCACCGGCTCGCAGACGGAAATTGACAAGTATGCAGAAAGTTTCAAACAGATGATTGGGGGCGAAGTGGACAAGCGCCAGAACTGGGTCACGGGTACGGTAATTGAAGCCGATGTGACGACCTCGAAACCTGCCCTTGTGTCGGTATATACGCTCGGCAAGGAGACCCGATCGCTCTATGCCCAGAAGACCGTGGACGGAAGGGAGACCTTCAAGTTTGACATCCCCCAGAACGCCGACACCCGCATCGCCTTCGAGGCTGACTACGGCGAGCACAACAGTGTTTACCGCATGATGAAACTCAACCTCGACCTCAAGCAGACGGCCAGCATCGACCTCAAACTGAATGCAGGCAGTTCTCCCACGCGCTCCATGTCTACCCGCGGAGCCATGGACAACATGCAGCCCACCAACTCGGTGCAGAACCCCAACAGCGGCCTCTGCGGCGAGAGCAACCAGAGCACCGACGGCGGCTATGCCGGACACCATTTCGGCTACACCTCCTTCCCCGGATGGTCGTGGGACAACATCGCCAAGGCTGTGCCCGAGTCGTCCGACCCCAAGAAGAACGGACAGATTACCAACTACGAACTCATCTCGACCGGTCCCTTCTATCTCTCGCTGCTCTACGGTTGCACCGGAACCTACTATCAGACCATCCTCGGCTACTATTATTACAAGGAGAAGGGCAACTATACCGACCTGGTGATGGTGGACCTGATGGATGTGCTGCGCCACGACTATGTGGACGGATATGCCAAGGTGCAGTACCAGCTCAACGGCGAGAGCCAGTGGCACGATGCCAACTTCGACTATAAGGACGGCGACGGACTGGGCGGGGGACAGGTGACCTCGCAGACCGCACGACGTGGCGACGACGCCTACAACACCCTGCTCGTCAACCAGAAATACGGCGGTGCAGAAGGCATTCAGGCCGTGAGGGGCATCACCTTCCAGGTGAATGTGCCCGTGGGCTACCGCTTGGGATTCTATCTCAAGAAGGGGCAGATGTCGGCCGGACAGAAGAGCCGCCTGCAGGAGCTCGGCGTACCCGAAGAGTGCCTGAAGAGCAACATGGGCCTGAGTTTCTCGGGAGCCGACCTGAACGTTTCAACCAACGGACGCCCCTACAAGAGCGTTATCCAGAAGTATGACGGCTACACCTTCATGGGTCTCGACGACAACCCCACCGCTGGCGACAGCGACTGCAACGACGTGACCTTCGGACTCACCGCCGGCAATGGCGGATCGCTGCCCGGTGTGCTCCTGCCCGGTGTGATGGACCTGGACAACAACAAGTATTACAACACCGACGGTACCATCACCGACGAGCCCACCGACGACTATGTGAAGAATGTGATTGAGGGTCGTGACCCCTTCGACTATGGAGAGGCGAAGCCCGAGGAGAACCCCGGAGAGACAGAGGTGAAAGACCTCATCCACTGGACCATGGCCTTTGAGGATTTGGGTACCATCGGCGACTTCGACTTCAATGATGTGGTCATCAAGATTGTGCCCAACACCGCACAGAAAGCCAAGGTTTACCTCATGGCTACCGGCGGCTCCATCAATTCGGAACTCCACTATATCGGCCCCAACGGCGACCAGAAGCTATGCAGCGTTCACAATGTCCTGGGCAGCATGACCAACACCAAGGGTGAAATCACCAAGGAGCCCAAGCTCGTGGCCGAGGTGGACTGGCCCTATGGTTTCGTGATGCCCGAGGATGCCCACCGCTTCTATATCGTGGCCAAAGGCAAGAAGGTGGCCATCAGCACCGAACCCGGACAGGTGCCCGAGGCACTCTGTGTGCAGGGCGACTGGAAATGGCCCATCGAGAACACCAGCATCGTGGCCGCCTATCCGCTCGTGGGCGAATGGGCCAAAGACCTGAACAACAGCGAGGCCCGCGACTGGTATTACCATCCCAACAACGACAAGGTCGTCAAGTAAATGACTCATTCGCTGTAGGTTCGTGACAGAACGATCGGCAAATACAGATAAACAAGAAGAGAGGGGGCTTCGGATTGATTTCCGGAGCACCCTCTCTTCTTGTTTATCTGTCGCCCGGCCTGCATCAGGGGCGGCGGGGGGGCTTCTTGGAAGGCCTATTCTTGGGAGGCACGTTCTTGGGAGGCATACCGCCGAAGAGTTGGGGGATGAGGTCGGCACGGCCGATGCGGCGAAGCGACTGCTCAATCTGGCGGCGCTGGGCGGGCTGGTACCAGAAGAAATACTGGCGCTGGGCGAGCTTCTCCTGGGGCGACTTGGCGCTGTAGACGGGCTCTAAGGTATAGGGATGCAGACCCGTATACCAGGCCTCGGTGCTCACCGTCATCGGCGTGGGCGTGAAGTCCTGGATCTGTTCCAGTTGGAAATCCATGCGCTTGGTGAGGATGGCCAGTTGGGCCATGTCCTCCTCGTGGCATCCCGGATGGCTGCTGATGAAGTAGGGGATAAGCTGCTGGCGCAGCCCGTGCTGGCTGTTGATGCGGTCGAAGAGGCGCTTGAAGTCGCCGAAGAGGCGGAACGAGGGCTTGCGCATGAGCTGCAACACACGGTCGGAGGTATGCTCGGGAGCCACCTTCAGACGGCCGCTCACGTGGTGGCAGATGAGTTCTTCGGTATAGGCCTTGGCGGCCTGGTTCACCCGTTCGTCGTCACTGCGGTGGAGCAGCAGGTCGTAGCGCACGCCGCTGCCGATGAAACTCTTCTTCACCCCGGGGATGGCATCGACGGCACGGTAGAGGTCGATCAGACGGCTGTGGTCGGTGTTGAGGTTGGGGCAGATGCGAGGATGCACGCAGCTGGGGCGTTTGCAGCGCTCGCAGAGCGAACGGTCCTTGCCTCCCATACCATACATGTTGGCCGAGGGACCGCCCAGGTCGGAGAGATAGCCCTTGAAATCGTCCATGGCCACCACCTGGCGCACCTCCCTGAGGATGCTCTCCTTGGAGCGGCAGCTGATGAACTTGCCCTGATGGGCCGAGATGGTGCAGAAGGCGCAGCCGCCGAAACAGCCCCGGTGGATATTCACCGAGTGGCGTATCATCTCGTAGGCAGGGATGCGCTTACCCTTGTATTTGGGATGGGGCACACGCGTATAGGGCAGGTCGAATGAGGCATCCATCTCCTCGGTGGTCATCGGCGGATAGGGTGGGTTGACCACGGCATAGCGTCCGTCCACTCGCTGCAGCAGCCGCTGGGCGTGCATCTTGTTGGATTCCTCCTCGATATGCCGGAAGTTCTCGGCCTGGGCCCTCTTGTTGCGCAGACACTCCTCATGGCTGTGGAGCACGATATCGTCGGGACAGATGCCCCCCTCTATCTCCGATTCACGGGCGAGATAGACCGTCTGCGGAATATCGTGGACAGCCGTGATGGGCAGTCCTGCCTCCAGTTGGCGGCAGAGTTCGAGCGTAGGCCGTTCGCCCATGCCATAGATGATGAGGTCGGCATGGCTGTCACAGAGGATGCACTTGCAGAGTTTGTCCTGCCAGTAGTCATAATGGGTGAGCCGTCGGAGCGAAGCCTCGATACCGCCCAGCACCACCGGCACATCGGGGAAGAGTTCCTTGAGGATGCGCGTGTAGACAATGGTGGGATATTCGGGGCGCAGGTCGTGTCGCCCGTCGGGGCTGTAGGCATCTTCGGAGCGCAGGCGCCGGTTGGCGGTATACTTGTTGACCATCGAGTCCATGCAGCCGGGGGCGATGCCGAAGAAGAGCCGTGGACGGCCCAGCTTCTTGAAGTCGCGATAGTCGCCATGCCAGTCGGGTTGGGGCACGATGGCCACCCGGTAGCCTGCCGCCTCGAGACAGCGTCCGATGACAGCGGCACCAAAGGCAGGATGGTCTACGTAGGCATCGGCACTGAAGAGGATGATGTCAACCTCGTTCCAGCCACGCAGTTCTAATTCTTTTTTTGTAGTGGGGAGGAAATCTGTCAGTTGCATAATAATCAGTTGTTGTCGCTGTCTTTCCAGTGGATAAAGAGCAGCACGAGCTGTTGCAGGCCAAAAGCCTTCATGTTCGGATGGTAGATGACATCAAGACAGAGGTCGAGGAGTGCCTTGTCATTGCCCGTTTCCGATTCCAGCAGCGAGCGGATATTCAGTTTCAGTTTTTCGAGCACAGGCTCGTCCACATATCCGTTACTGTCAATTAGGTCCCGGAAAAGTTGGTACTTGTCAATGGTTTGCAGATGTTCGTCTGACACGTCAATGGTTCGTGTGCCTGAGATGTTGGATTGAATCTTGTACATAGGTATATAAATAAGATGGTATAGAATAAGGTGTGGTATAAACTGTTGTTATTTGTTGGTAGACAGGAAAGTGAGCAGTCCCCTCATGATCAGGTTCATCTGCTTCTGTTCCTGTATGCATTCTAAAGGAAAACCAAGAGTAACAGCCTTGTAGGAACCGGAATAGGCTATGGCGGCCCCCTGTCCGTTGGCATAAACCATGGTAGCAAAGGCTGGGGCTATGGGCTGTAGCATGTCTGTGGATGTGGCTGCATAGTGCCGGTCGTTCAAGGCATGGTAGAAACGGATATGGGTTCCCATGCCACTCAGCGTATCGTTGGACTCACGGTAAGAGCCTGTAAAATTACATTTCAGCAGGTCACGCATGAAAGCCGTTTCGCTGACAGATATCATGTCCGTACCGATATAGGCTCCGCTTAACAGTAAAGCACCGCCTTTTTGAGTGAAATTCCGGATGTGTAGCTGGAGATAAGCAGGGATGGCTTTTTCCGAACGTCGGCTGTACCCGTCGTTACGTTGCAGAGCCGTTGCCACATCCATGATGTCACATCGGTCAAGGGTCACGTCCCCCGACTGCAGTGACTGCCCGTCGCAACTCAGGATATTGTAGTTGCCGGCAGCGGCGATGGCTTGGGCATGTGAAATAACCCGGTCTCCCTTATCTCCTGCTATGAGCAGTCCGGTCAGAGAGTCATCGCTCCATCCTAATCCTCCTTCTCCCTCCTTACCCATTCTGGCGCGGTTGAAACATATTTGCTTTCCTGCCCAGCGATAAGCTTTTCCGCGGTCTATGCCGGGGTCAAGGTCGAAATCGAACCCTTGTTCTGCTTTGTTGCATCTGATAGCCGGAGATGCCAGCCGTTGGCAGGCATCCACAATCATGACCGTTTTTGTTGCTTGGGGACTCCATCTTGCGCAAAGGGCAGACGTCGGGAAACTGCATCCACCTCTGTTGACGGCTGCCACTTTGAAGCTGTAGAGAACACCCGGCTCCAGCTGTATGCGGTATCGGTTAGTCGAATGAACGTAGGTGCCATTGTCAAAGCCCGCTGTCCCCTCGCTCATATAGACGATATAGCCGTTGGGGTGGGCAGAGGGTTCTGTTTCATCTTCTACGGCTTCCCAACCCAGTTCGACAACACCATCACCTATTTGAGAGATATGAAAATGAGAAGGTGTCAAAGGGCTTATTACAGTCGCTTTTCCATGTTGACTGCCTACATATCTTAATAAGGACTTATAGATGGAGCGTGCCATGTGAAAACGGAATTCAGGGTCTTGCCCCAATCTCATATCTGAGAAATTCTGGTGGGACATGGTTTCCAGTATGGCACTGGGTACTGCCGGCAATCGCGTTTCCGAATAATTGCGGTCCCATACCCCTCGTGACACCCAATGCCCATAGCGCTTGCTCAAGTCCTTGTCAAGATTGTCCACCAGTGACTGTGCCAGTCTGTTGGATGCTTGTCTGGAGATGCCAGCCTGAAGAAGTCCGTCATTGAAGTTGGTGGTACAGATGCCCAAAGAGCCTGTCAGCACTCCGTCTTCCTGGTCGAAACCGGCATCACTATGGATGGCGAGAGACAGTTCCAATGGTACTTTCATGCCTTTGATACCTGGCATATAGCAGGAACCGCCACCAATCCAGTTCGACATGAGTGAGCGGGTATTGATGTCATCGGCATAGTCGTCAGTACCTTTTCTGCCATTGTAGATGTTGGGCGACATGCCTGCCCATTGGGCATAATAGCGTGCACCTTCAAGACAGCGAGGCATGCCACTGGTTTCTCCACCTCTACGTATGTTGCCCATACCGCCTCCAAAGCGTATCGCATCAGTGGTTACTACGCCTTTTCTGCTGCTTTGGTTGGTGACCACAACGCGGTTGAACTGGTTGGAACCTTTGTCAAAACGGAATGTTCCCAGATATACCCAGGTGCTTCCGCCCATACGTTGGTTTACTCTCAGCTCGGTTTTCACACCTTGATGCCAGATGGTATAGTGAGCATCGTCCACGCTGTTGGGCAATGTCAGATAGCTGGCATAGACAGCATATTCCCCCTCTTCGGGAAATTGTGGCTGATAGGATATGAGGTTGTAGTTCTTGGTTTTCTTCGTGGCAGGTGCCATGCGTACTGTTCCCGCTTCAAAGGGATTATCTCCGTTGTCATAGGGGGATGAGTGATAGGCAAAGCCTTTTTCGGGCGCTGTTTTCCATTTTTTCCTGCCTCCCACCTCGATGTAGGTGGCTCCTGTCTGAGGAGCATCGTTGTCAATAATCAGTTCGTGGGGCTGGGTGTCTCTTTCTCGTGGCGTAAAGACGGTGGCACCGGCATTCTCCAGCATGGGAATCAGATAGGTATTGACAATGGTTGGGGTGAAAAGGTCTTCTGTCGTTCCGAACAGTTTGGGTCTTTGCCACCGCCAGGTGTCTTTCTTGTTGTCGTAAAACCTGCCGTGGCTTGCCCAAAGGGAGAGATGCCGATTGGTAAGTCCGAGTGTAGGCACGACAGGTGAGGAAATATTGCTTACCCAAGGAGCACCTTGGTAGTCAATATTTCCCCACTTGTCCTTACCGGAAGGCATCATCTGCAAGGGGTTGTCCGTCAGGTCGTAGACATCAATCCCCATGGTTGTGATGCGGAGGGAAAAATGCCGGAAAGGCTTGTAGAGTGCCTTCTTGAATGTCTGGTATACACTCTTGGCTATTTTCCCATCGAAGTAGAAGTCGGCAAACCCTTTGTCCATCCTCACCTCTATAGACTTGGTCTGTTGTCTGGTGATACAGTCAGTTACCTTGAGCGTGGCAAAACTGTAAGGCTGTTGCCGGATCTGTTTCTCAAACAGTTTCTCCAGTTTTTTCTCCACCTTATCTTGCTCAAAAGGGAAGGGCTGCTTATTGTCGGCTTGGGCATACAGAGAGCCAAACAATAGAGCCGCAATGACAAAAAATTTAGTAAGTGTAGTCAGAAAAGTTTGCGTCATTGTAAGTTTCAGTCGATGTTGCCTATCGTGAATTTCTCAGGATGTCTTCCCTTGAAATCCTTGAAGTAAAGTTTGATGTCGCGCATCTGCTTCTCTACATCTCCGTTGGGGATGACGGTATGTATGCATTGGATGAGCTTCTCCTCATAATCCAGTGCATAGAGCAAGATGGGTATCTGTGCCTTGAGGGCGATGTAGTAGAAACCCATTTTCCAGTCGGGATTGGGCGAGCGGGTTCCTTCGGGCGTAATGCACAGCTGGAAGTGTTTGGCCTTCATGGCTTCGGTAGCCAGATGGTCAGTCATGCTGGTGTGCTTGGAACGCCATACGGGAATGCCGCCCAGCTTCTTGAACAGCGGACCCAGTGGCCAGAAGAACCATTCTTTTTTCATGAGGAAATTACTCTTCATGCCGACAGCCCTGCTGTAGAGCAGCCCTATGAAAAAATCCATGTTGCTGGTGTGTGGAGCCAGGCAGATGATGAACTTGTCCGGATGTGGCTCCGAAACGTCAGAAGTCCATCCCATAGCCTTGAAGAGCATCCATTTGCAAAATGCTTTGATCATGAGGCGAAGGGATTAGTGCAGATTGTTGATTTGGTCGACAATCTCATTCACATCGTTGCTGAAGTTCTCCGTCAGAATGCTGAAATATTTCTTGGCAGGTATGCCAGGTTCAACATGTGAGATGCGTCTCACATAGTCATTCTGCAGCTTGATGATGGTGTGAATGAGTGTCTCTACGTTCTGAGGGTCAATAGACTTGTCGTACAAGGACTGGGCTACACATTCTGCAAAGAGTTCTCCGCAGATGGCAGTAACATTGCGTTTGATAGTTCTTTTGTTAGCCATAATTATAAATGTAATAATCCTATCTTTTTGAGAAATTTCAGTCAAAGATAATAATAATATCTGAATTGCAAAGCCTTTTAGCCTAAAAAAATGAGAAAAAAGTGAAAATGCCTACTTTTGTTTCGTTTTTTTCTGTCAAAATGATTAATTTTGCAGAGCGAAAAAGATTACCATTCTAACAAAAACAATAATCATTATGGAAAAAAGTGCATTGCAGATTGCAAGGTCAGCCTACCAGCCCAAGTTGCCTCAGGCACTTCAGGGAGCTGTGAAGATCAAGGAGGGAGCTCCTACACAGAGTGTTGACAATCAGGAAGAAATCAAGAAGTTGTTTCCTAACACTTATGGTATGCCCATTGTAGAGTTCGAACCCAGTGAAGAGGCTCAGAACAAGCGCATGAATGTGGGTATCATTCTCAGTGGTGGTCAGGCTCCTGGCGGACATAACGTCATCACCGGTTTGTTTGACCAGGTGAAGAAGCTGAATCCGGAGAATCGTCTCTATGGTTTCATTCTGGGACCTGGCGGTTTGGTAGACCACAATTATATGGAACTCACCAAAGATATCATCGATGAGTATCGTAATACCGGTGGTTTCGACATGATAGGTTCCGGACGTACTAAGCTGGAGAAAGTGGATCAGTTTGAGAAGGGTCTGGAGATTATCCGTGAACTCGACATCCAGGCTATTGTTATCATCGGTGGTGATGACTCCAATACCAATGCTTGTGTTTTGGCTGAGTATTATGCTGCCAAGAACTATGGCGTACAGGTAATCGGATGCCCCAAGACCATTGACGGTGACTTGAAGAACGAGCAGATTGAGACCTCTTTTGGTTTTGACACCGCTTGCAAGACCTATTCAGAGTTGATAGGTAATATCGAGCGTGACTGCAATTCTGCCCGCAAGTATTGGCACTTCATCAAGGTGATGGGTCGTAGCGCCAGCCATATTGCTTTGGAGTGCGCTCTCCAGTGCCAGCCTAACATCTGTCTTATCTCGGAGGAAATCGAGGCTAAGGAACAGAGCTTGGATGATATCGTAGAATATATCGCTGCGGCTGTGGCTCAGCGAGCTGCTGATGGTAACAACTTCGGTACAGTGATTGTTCCAGAGGGTGTTATCGAGTTTATTCCTGCCATCAAGAAGCTGATTGCTCAGCTCAATGACGTGCTGGCTACACCAGAAGCACAGAATCTGGGTCGTTCAGAGCAGATAGATTTTGTTAAGCAGCATATTTCAGAAGATAATCTGGCCGTCTTCAATTCTCTGCCTACCAGCGTAGCCCGTCAGTTGGCTCTCGACCGTGACCCTCACGGAAACGTTCAGGTATCTCTTATCGAGACCGAAAAGCTCCTTTCTTCCATGGTTGCTGCCAAGCTTGAGAAGTGGAAGAAAGAAGGCAAGTTCTGTGGCAAGTTTGCTGCCCAGCATCACTTCTTCGGCTATGAGGGACGCTGTGCTGCTCCTTCCAATTTCGATGCCGACTACTGCTATGCTTTGGGTACCAGTGCCGCCCAGCTTATTGCCAATGGCAAGACAGGTTACATGGCTATTGTCAAGAATACGACCGCTCCTGCAGACCAGTGGATTGCAGGCGGTGTGCCCATTACCATGATGATGAACATGGAGCGTCGTAACGGAGAGATGAAACCCGTTATCCGCAAGGCTCTCGTTGAGTTGGAGGGTGCTCCCTTCAAGGCATTTGCTGCTGCTCGTGACAAATGGGCAAAAGAAACCAGCTATGTTTATCCCGGACCTATCCAGTACTGGGGTCCTTCTGAGGTTTGCGACAAGCCTACCATCACGCTCGAGCTGGAACAGAAGTAATGAATACTGATAAATGAAATGGGAATTGGGGGAAATCTTCCAATTCTCATTTCTTTCTGTTCGTTTCTGACTGTCCCATCAATTGCCATTCCTTTCTGTCCGTTTCATCTCTTTCCATTCATTTTCTCTTTCCAAATATATGCCTCGCAAACACTACCAGTCACCTGTCAAGCGCAAGAAACCAGGTTTCTTGCTCCGTTTGTTGCAACGCCTTCCCAGTTGGGTATGGTGGTTGGGCGGTTCTGTGGTTGTAGTGGCATACGTTTGGGTGTTCTATTATTTTTTTGTCAGTCCTTTCGGCTTCCGTTGGAGGGCTTTGTATGGAGATGCCAGTTATCCGGAAGGATATGAGATTCATGGCATTGACATCAGTCATTACCAGGGTAAGATTGATTGGGACGAGTTGCGTAATAATGGCATGATAGAACGCTGTCCTGTCCGTTTTGTCATGATTAAGGCAACGGAAGGTTCCACCCGTATAGATGACTGTTTCGAGGACAATTTCTATCAGGCAAGGGAACATGGTTTTGTGCGTGGAGCCTACCATTTTTGGAGTACCCGTTCCTCGGGTCGAGCTCAGGCAGAACATTTCCTGCGCCATGTCAAGTTGGAAGACGGCGACTTGCCGCCTGTATTGGATGTGGAACATAAGGCTAAAGACCAGACGCCCGAAGAATTCAAGGAGAGTGTGCTCACGTGGTTGAGACTGGTGGAAAAGGCATACGATGCCAAACCGATTATCTATACCTATTATAAGTTCAAGATGGCTTATCTGAGCGACTCCATCTTTGATGATTACCCCTACTGGATAGCTCACTATTATGTAGACAAAGTAGACTACCAAGGACCTTGGAAGTTCTGGCAGCATACCGACTGTGGGCGTCTTCCGGGTATCAAGGGCTATGTAGATTTTAATATCTATAATGGCAGTTATTACGACCTTCAACAGCTCACCTTGCGCAAATAATACCTTTTTTTATGCTTTTGTAGGGAAATACCTATTTCTTTTTAGGGGTTTTCCTTTTCCTTATATCGTTATTTTTTGTAATTTTGCAGCATGAACCAAAAAATAACAAGAAAGGAGCGCTTATGAAACAATTGATGATATTGATAGTGGCTTTCATAGCCCTGCCTGTCAGTCTGTCTGCACAGGACGATTTGTATTTCGTCCCCACCAAAGCGAATGTAGAGAAGAGTGCCAAGAAATATGGTCTCCCCTCCAAAACCTATTATTCGGGCAGTAACCGCAGCGTGGATGATTACAATCGCTATCGTCAGGCCCAGTTGACGGATACAGCTGCCAACGACATCGTCTTCTTTGACGGCAGCAGGGGCGTTTATCCCGATTCCTTATCTCGTGATTCCGTAGTAATAGGTGACGGCTCCGATTATCAGCTGACTCGACGTATGGCTCGTTTTGATGATTACGATGGATATAACGAGGCTTACTGGGAGGGTTATGATGCCGGTCGTTCTACTTCCTGGAGATGGTACTACCCCTGGTATGATCCTTGGTACGATCCCTGGTACGACCCTTGGTATGGCGGTCGTTATGGCTGGTACGGATGGCATA
>CAMAHD010000087.1 GCA_945834405.1 uncultured Prevotella sp.
GACGCATGGAGATGTTCTTCAGGTTGTTAAGTTCGCTGAAGATGCTGAGTTGGGAGAACTTCGTGATGCCGGTGAGAAAGACAAACTGCAGATATGGGTCGGAGTCCTTCAGCGGCGAGTAGAAGTTGCGCATTACATTGCGAAGTATGGGCAGTTTCGTTTCCTCATGCACCACGTCGAGCAATGGTGCGTCATATTCGTCAATAATAATAACCACCTGTTTACCTGTCTTTTTATAGACATCAGTAATAAGATTCTTCAAACGAACATTTGGGTCTGGATGATCAGCAGACAGTCCGAATCGTCTTTCGTTATCATTTAATATGTCAAGTAGATAGCGTTCCAATTGTTCCTTGTCCAAATGCTTTCCCGAAGCCATACTAAACCTCAGCACAGGATACTCCACCCAATCCTTCTCCACACTGTCGATGAAGGTACCCTTAAACAGTTCCTTCTTTCCCTCAAAGTATGCCTGAAGGGTGGAGCACAGCAATGACTTGCCGAACCGTCTTGGACGGCTCAGGAAGATATATTTGCTGAGGTGTATCATGTTCCAGACATACTCAGTTTTGTCGATATACAGACAGTCCAAATTCCTTACCTCGGAATATGTCTGTATGCCCACGGGCAGTCGTTTCAGTTGCTTCTTTGACATATTCAAAACATTACATAGACCTTTTGACGGCAAAATTAGGGAAAAATATTGAGATATCAAAGAGAAAGGCATAAAAATGGAATACAAATAACTCGGCATTGCATGGTCAAGCTATGTAATTATATTTGCAAAAATCATATACTTTTTTTGATAATCTTACATTTCATGGATTTTTTCCACTAACTTTGCAGCTCATTGGCAACAGTGGGAATTTACAGAACCCACATGATGTAACAACAAACAAATATTAACTCTCTGATGTCTCATGATGACAAAACATGACCTGAAAATCCTTCAAGACCCCATCCTCCGAGTATGCCTGCTGGTGATGGGAGCCAGTATCCTGGTGTTGGGCATCATCTTTGGTCTCTCGTACCAGAGGGCAAGCGAGAGGGTGCTCAACAGCTCCATCCGGCTTGCCCATCTGAATGTAGAGAAAGCCAGGGCTATTGTCGAGCGCCACCTGACCAACATCGAGATTACCGGAACCAACCTCAGCTCTACCCGCATCCGCCGTTACCGCGATGCCGACCAGATTTACGACTTGCTGGAACGGTTTGTACAAACCAATTCCAATATCTGGGGCATTGCCATAGGCTACGAACCGAAGGTGATTCCGGGACACGAGCAGGGATTTGCACCTTACGTGAGGCGCAACGGCAACCAACTGGAACGCATCGACCTGCTGGAAGAGGGCAGAACCTACCAGCAGTCCGAATGGTATCTCACTCCACTGAAAACAGGCAAGCCCTACTGGTGCAAGCCCTTCCGCGACGTAAAGGGAGCACTGATTGCCTGCTACTCTCTGCCACTGACCGACGAGCAGGAACGCATCATCGGCGTGATAGCCGTAGATATGCAGCTCGACTTCTTTACTGAAGAATTAATCAAGGAAATACACCCCTACGAGCACTCGGAGTGCATGGTATTTGACAGGGACTTCGACTTCATTGCCCATCCCGACCACAGCCTCATCATGACCTCTCTGACAGAACATGTTTCGAAACTGACACAAGCCAACGGCTACGAGGCCAACGAGAGCATCATGATCAGGATGAAGAACAAGGTGGAGGGATATGACACCTATGCCGACGACACGGAGCACGAGGGCGTGATGTTCTACGTGCCCATCGCTCAGACGGGATGGACGGTGGCACTATCCATCCTCAAGTCGGACATCTTCAGAGAGAGCTACGCCATGGCACGCCAACTGTTCTATCTCTGTCTGGCAGGAGTTCTCCTTCTGGTGATTGGCATCGGCATCCTCTTTGCCAAGATTCGCAAGGTGGTGGAGCACAGAGCCGGCATCGAGCGGGAACTCTCGATGGCTCACAACATCCAGATGGCGATGGTCAGGAAGGTCTTTCCACCCTTTCCCGACCGCAATGACATCGACGTGTATGCCACGCTGATACCTGCCAAGGATGTAGGAGGAGACCTCTACGACTTCTCCCTGCAAGGCGACACGCTGCACTTTTGCATCGGCGACGTGAGTGGCAAAGGCGTACCTGCCAGTCTCTTCATGGCTATTACACGCACCCTCTACCACAACATCATTGCCCGCGAAAGCTCTCCAGCAAGGATAGCCGAATCGCTCAACCATTCCATAGCGGTGGATAACAAAGAGAATATGTTTGTCACCATGTACATCGGAACCCTCGACCTGAAACAGGGCATCCTGACCCTCTGCAACTGCGGTCACAACGCCCCCTTGACCAATGCCAGCGCCAAGGAGAACACTCTGCTGAACGGTCAGGTCATTCCTCATCTGTCCGCCTCGGGCAGCGTGGATTACCTCTCCTTCCCTCCCACCAACATTCCCATCGGAGTGATTGAAGGCTTCACCTACGAAGAAGTTACCGTCAAAATTGACCCCGGATTCCAGCTCTTCCTCTATACCGACGGCATCACCGAGGCAGAGAATGCCTGCCACCAGCTCTATGGCGACCAGCGGCTCAGACAGGAGCTGGACGGCATGAAGCGGAAAAATCCGAGCGCACAGCTCGATGTGGAGCATATACTCAATACCGTCCACCTGTATGCCGACGGCTACACCCAGTCGGACGATATCACCATGCTGTCGTTTTACTATAAATAGATATTATTCTTATGAAACTCGAAATGATTGACAACGGTGCCGAAATCAAAGGCATCCTTATCGGCAGGCTCGACACAGCCGCCTCTTCACAGTTTGCAGCCGACATGCAGCCCCTGATGGACCATGCCGACAAGCATATCGTCCTCGACTGCTCCCGACTGGAGTTCATCTCCTCCTCCGGACTGCGCCTCTTGCTCACCCTGCGCAAAGCCACCATAGCCGCCCACGGCGATGTCACCATCACTGGCATGAACAATGAGGTGAAACAGGTGTTTGCGCTGACCGGATTCCTCAGCCTCTTCAAGTTTGCATAACTTGCAGTCTGACACCTCTATGATGAAAAAGCAGATTATCCTGGAAAACCGGATCAGCGAACTCGAAGGCCTCACCGCCTTCATCCGGTCGTATGGAGAGGCTTGCCGATTGAGCTCGGAGACGGTGTTCAACCTGCAGCTGGCTCTTGAAGAATGTGTTTCCAACGTCATCATGTATGCCTATCCCTCTGACGAGCGACATACAATCAGGGTCACGGGCGAGCTGCAGGACTCCGACCTCGTCTTCACCATCGAAGATACAGGCATACCCTTCGACCCTACACAGGTGAGCGAAGCAGACACCTCCCTGTCCGTAGAAGACCGTCCCATCGGCGGGCTGGGCATCTTTCTGGTGCGCCAGCTGATGGACTCCATGACCTATCGGCGCGAAGCAGACAAGAACCTGCTGACACTGAGAAAACGAGTGAGATAATCCTACATCATCCAACATCGACATGAATATGACAAAACAAGAATGGTCAGAACAGGGCAAACAGGTACTTGCCCATCTGGAACTCCTGCGTGAGATGAAGGCAAAGGCTTTAGGTGCGGCGGAGGCCATGCCCGCCTGCGATGCCGCCATGGAGACGTGGGGACCACTGGCAGAACAGTTGGGCATGAGCCACGAACAGCACGAGATGCTCGACCTGGCTGTTGAGCTGGGCTACCCCGACGACTACAAGGAGCTGAAACGTCTGCTGATAGAGTCGGAGGCGATGTGCGAAAACGTCTTCAATACCTTTGCCCTGCCCATACATTCCATGCTCGACGACCTGGGCATTGAATACACCTTTAAATATCGCATGAAATCCATCTACAGCATCTGGCGCAAGATGCGGATAGATCACAAGGAGTTTGACGATGTTTACGACCTTTTCGCCACCCGTATCGTATATAAGGTGAAAGACGAGGTCGCTCCCCTCGCCGTACCTAATAAGCTGGACGACATCCCCGGTGTAGCAGAGATAAAGGCAGACACTTACAGTCGAATGGACACCGAGAGACTTTATTGCTGGCGCATCTATACCGTCATCAGTTCGCTCTACCGCATCCATCCCGGCCGCATCCGCGACTGGATTACTCACCCCAAGCCCTCAGGCTATCAGGCTCTCCAACTGACGGTCATGGGACCCGACTGCAACTGGATTGAGATACAGATACGTTCCGAGCGGATGGACTATGAAGCAGAACATGGTTCTGCCAGCCACTTCCTGTACAAACAAGAAACAAAGGTAAAGTAATGGTACAGGGGACTGCCCCCCGTACCATCCGAAAGAAGCCAATCTTCACAAACGCTCCCGTGACGTATTTCTCAGAATCTGGCTATGAATCAGATTTCGTCCTGCTCTAAATTGAAATTGTCAAAGAACATGTTGCGTCTTTCTTCTATATCACCACATTCTTGATACATAAACTCACAAGACAAGTCGTAGATTGGTTTCACGGTTGCACGCTCCTCGTCACGCATAAAGTCAAGCCTGTCTCTATAATTACCGGTATTCGTTGGATTTCCGGGTATTGTTGATAAATAGACTGTATGGCACGCCTTATGGGTAATGAAGCCCTGCGTTGCTTTCGGTACTCTGCATCATCATATATGTCTGACAGTTTCATGGGAACATCACTTTTCTCATACTTCTTGAAACCTGTCCTTGCCCTTATCCACGACTGTTCACCATGCGCCAAAGAAACCAAACTCATTGACTTCTTGGACGCGAACTCCGTAAAAACATAGTCAAGACAATCCTTCCATCGTGCCAGGCTTTCCTCAGAAACAACGTCATGCAGGTCATCAGCCTTGTATCTTTCATGTATGTCAATTATGACAGGACCATACTTCCATGCTCGGAATTCGGCATCAAACATTGGCTCACCACTACGGATAATAGCTTCCCTTTGGGTGAAATAAAGCAGTTTCTGTAGCTTTATTTCATCCATCCTTTCTCCAAACTGCTGCTTGTAACGGCTTAGGAGATACGATGCTATTCTTGATGCCTTTTCCATAACGTAATTCGTATTTCGTCTACAAATATAACTAATATAATCAATATTCCTTTCCTTCGATTAAGAATTCCGCAAAAAAACAATGTAATTTAACAGTTTTACACCTTGGAACATCATTAATCTGACATAAATACATTCCCTCCACAACCCTTAAAGACACGGAGAAATAATCAAATGAATCGAATACGCTACGCTTTCATTGACTTCGTCTTTGATTGGCTGCACTCGGCAGAGCATTTAAACATTTTCATGCTCTGCTCTCGTTGGCACAGCGGTACAGGGGACTGTCCCCTGTACCGGTACCCCTGTACCGCGACATTTAGTTATTCGGTTTGAAGCAGGAGGCATCATGCTTGCACAACGGACAGATAAAGTCTTCGGGCAGTTCGTCTCCCTCGTAGATATATCCGCATACGGTGCATATCCAGCCTTTCTTCTTCTGTGGCTGTGGAGCGGGTTTGATATGGCTCTGGTAGTAGGTGTATGTGGCTGAAGGGGTCTTCTCGATGGGGAATGCGTCTGTCACATCGGCGATAAACATGATATGAGTTCCGAGGTCTACCTGCTGGACTACCTTCGCAGAGATGACTGCATTGACGCCATTGATGACATAGATGACCCCATTCTCAAGACGGAAAAATTCGATACCTACCGTCTTGTCCACATGCTTGCCGCTCTGGAATCCCCAATGACGGAAGGTGTCGAACGCGGCATCTTCTGCAAGTACAGAGACATTGAAAACGCCTGTACGCTGAATCATGCCACAGGTGTAATTGTCTTTATTGATGGTCACGGAAATGCGTAACGGTTCGTTGGTCACCTGTATAACGGTGTTGGTGATACAGCCGTTGTCTTTCCCTTCTTCATGGGCTGTCACGACAAACAGTCCATAGGACAATTTGAATAATGTTGTTTTATCCATAGTTTTACTTATCATTTAAAAAAAATTACATTACGTTCTCTTTCTTTGTGCAAATATAGTCATTTAAGTTCGCATGTGCTAACTGAAGGAGTTAAAAGGAGTTAAGAGAAGTCACAACTTCTTCATACCTCACATCATACGTCATTCATCTCCTTATATCTTCATTATCTCCCTTTTACTACTTGCAAAAGATGAAAAATACTAATAAATGCCAATAAATTTTGTCATTTTTTCCTTTTGCATTACCTTTGCAGCTAATTAAGCCCAAGAGCTGAAAAATCGGGCATACAAATCTTTTTATTGACAATAATAACAATACATTATAAGCATTTGATGAAAGAAACAAAAACATTAATCGACGCTATCGTACAGGGTATTCAAGAAAAGAAGGGTAGCGACATCACCATCGTCGACCTTGGAAACATCGAGGGTGCCATCTGCAAAGACTTTGTCATCTGTCAGGGACAGTCGCCATCACAAGTGGATGCCATTGCCGACTCTGTCGAAGAGTTTGCACGCACAAAAGCCGGAGACAAGCCCTCGAAGGTGATTGGCAGAGAGAACTCTATCTGGGTGGCTATGGACTTCGGAGACGTCATCGTGCATATCTTTGTGCCCGATGCACGCAGTTTCTATGACCTGGAACATCTGTGGGAGGACGCGCCGACAACCCTGATTCCCAACTTAGACTGATACGTCACGTCAACCAAAGCTTTTTCAATTTACTTAACTTTACCTTCTGCCAGTGACCATTGGTCAGCAAGCAGACAAGGGAAGTCAAATGAAGATAAAAGGAGAAAAAACGACACATGAGCAACAATCCAAATGAACCAAAAATGAATATGCCGAAGTTTAATATGAACTGGCTATATTTCATTGTTATATGCACCCTCATCTTCCTTTTCTTTTCAGGAGGAGGCATCAAGTCGAGCGTGAAGACTACCACTTCGTACTCGCAATTCAAAGTGATGGTGATGAAGGGGTATGCAGACCGTATCGTTGTCAACAACGACAAGAAGACCTTGCAGATGTACGTCAAGACGGAACATATACGCGACGTTTTCAAACAAGGTATCAAGCAGACCGGCGAGAACCCCTGCGTGGAGGTTGAGTTCGGTTCTGTCGACAATCTGGAACAGTTTGTCAACGAAGCCAGACAGCTCAAGAAGTTCACCGGGGACTTCAGCTACGAAAACAAGAACAACAACGACCTGATGAACATCTTGCTGAATATCCTTCCCTTCATCTTCTTAGTGGGTATCTGGATCTTCTTCATGCGCCGCATGGGCACCGGTGGCGGTGGCGGCGGTGTGTTCAATGTAGGCAAGAGCAAGGCGAAGATGTACGAAAAGGGTGGCGAACTGAACATCACGTTCAAGGATGTTGCCGGTCAGGCTGGTGCCAAACAGGAGGTGCAAGAGATTGTTGACTTTCTGAAAAATCCCCAGAAATATACCGACCTGGGCGGAAAGATTCCCAAGGGTGCCTTGCTGGTAGGTCCTCCGGGTACGGGTAAGACCCTGCTTGCCAAAGCTGTGGCAGGTGAAGCCGGCGTTCCCTTCTTCTCCATGAGCGGCAGTGATTTCGTGGAAATGTTTGTGGGTGTGGGAGCAAGCCGTGTGCGTGACCTTTTCCGTCAGGCCAAGGAGAAATCGCCCTGTATCATCTTCATTGACGAGATTGACGCCGTGGGCAGGGCTCGCTCCAAGAATCCTGCCATGGGTGGCAACGACGAGCGCGAGAACACGCTGAACGCCTTATTGACGGAGATGGACGGTTTCGGAACCAACAGTGGTGTCATCATCCTCGCAGCTACCAACCGCGCCGACATGCTCGACTCTGCCCTGCTGCGTGCAGGTCGTTTCGACAGACAGATACACGTAGACCTTCCCGACCTCAACGAGCGCAAGGAGGTGTTCCAGGTTCATCTGAAACCTGTCAAGACGGACGAGAGCGTCGACATCGACTTCCTGGCTCGTCAGACTCCCGGTTTCTCCGGTGCCGACATCGCCAATGTTTGCAACGAGGCAGCCCTGATAGCTGCACGCCACAACAGCGCCGCCGTCAGCAAGCAGGACTTCCTGGATGCCGTAGACCGCATCATCGGAGGTCTGGAAAAGAAAACCAAGATCATGACCGACGAGGAGAAACGTTCCATCGCCATCCATGAGGCTGGACATGCCACTATCTCCTGGTTTACAGAATTTGCCAACCCCTTGGTAAAGGTAAGCATCGTGCCCAGAGGAAGGGCTCTCGGTGCCGCCTGGTATATCCCCGAAGAACGTCAGATAACCACCAAGGAGGCTATGCTCGACGAAATCTGTTCGCTGCTGGGTGGTCGTGCTGCCGAGGAGCTCTTCACAGGCCATATATCTACCGGTGCGATGAACGACCTGGAGCGTGTAACCAAGACCGTCTATGGAATGATTGCCTTTGCCGGCATGAGCGAGAAGCTGCCTAATATATGCTATTACAACAATTCCGAATACCAGTTCCAGCGTCCCTACTCAGAGACAACCGCCAAGTTGATGGACGAAGAGGTGTTGCATACAATCCATCTGCAGTATGAACGCGCCAAGAAAATCCTCTCCGACCATGCCGAAGGTCATGCACAGCTGGCCCAGTTGCTGATAGAGAGAGAGGTTATCTTTGCCGAAGACGTAGAGCGCATCTTCGGCAAGCGCCCCTGGGTGAGCCGTTCCGAAGAACTGCTGGAAGCCCAGCAGCGCGCCCAGGCCGAGGCCATGGCAGAGCGCAGAGCCAAGGAGCTGGAGGCAGAAGGAAAAACATTGGGAGAAGAAGACAACCAATAAAACAGAAAAGCTATGAACAACTTTATTGTCAGAACCATTACAGGCATACTCTTTGTGGCTACAATCGTAGTATGCTTTCTGAATCCCACCGCCATGAGTGCCCTCTTTGCACTGGTTACAGGAATGGCTACGTGGGAGTTTACGGGACTGGTCAACAACCGCCCCCATGTCAGCATCAATCGTTTTATCTGCACTGTGGCAGCCGTGTATTGGTATCTGGCAATGACCGGATTCTGCAGCGGTCTTACTCCCTCCACGGTCTTTATCCCCTATCTCATCACTCTGGTATACCTTTTTATAGCAGAGCTGTACACCAAAGCGGAAGATTCGGTCAACAACTGGGCATATACCACCATGAGCCAGCTGTATATTGCCCTTCCTTTCTCCCTGCTCAACGTACTGGCATTCCGCGAGACTCCTGCCGGCATCATGTATACTTATCTGATGCCACTGAGCGTCTTCGTCTTCCTATGGATTAACGATTCCGGTGCTTACTGTTTCGGCTCCCTGTTCGGCAAGCACAAGCTGTTTCCACGCATCAGTCCGGGAAAGAGCTGGGAAGGCTCTGTCGGTGGATTCATCTTCGTTTCTGCCGCTGCCTGCGGCATCTGGCATCTGACAGAGAAGTACGGGGTTAACGACCTTCAGCTATCCATGGCTGAATGGATAGGACTGGGACTGTTGGTAGCCGTCTTCGGCACGTGGGGCGACTTGGTTGAAAGCCTTTTCAAGCGCACCCTGGGTATCAAGGACAGCGGAAACATCCTTCCCGGACACGGAGGAATGCTCGACCGTTTCGACTCCTCACTCATGGCTATACCCGCTGCCGTGGTCTATCTTTACACGCTGACGATTATATGACTCACTTTTTTTAGAATCTGCCCTCAAAATTTCTTCCTTTTTCTTGCATAATCCGTATATTCTTAGTAATTTCGCCACAAAAGAGAGAGACTATGAATACAGACACCTTAAAGATTACGGAAGAGAACTTTGATGCACAATATATTGATTGCATTGAAATAGAGCGCATTGACAAGTTTGTATGCGATGAGATGGACCGCCAGATTCATCGCTACATCAAAGCCATGCACGGCAGCAAGCAGGTCATGGACCTCTTTGTCAGCCAGCTGAAGGGCATGGATATAGCAGCCAAAGAACAGGCTATCGCCCATTACATCGACTTCAACAGGAAAGTGCTGAACGGATTGGACCTGAAGATTGTGCTGGTACGAGCCTTTGCCAACTACTGTGATACCCTGTACTTCTTCGACAAGCTGTATCGTGACGACCAGAAGTTTCTCTTTTACATCAAACGTATTCGCGAAAAGTATCTCTCCTTCCATGAGGTGTTTGAGGAAAACGGCAAGTTTGGCATCAAGGATGCCAAAGGAAAGATTCTCGTTCATCCTCGCTATGATTTCCTCCGTCGTGTCTTCGCCTATATTGACGACCTCTCCCCTATACCTATCATCGCCCAGAAGGACGGCAAGTTTGGTCTGATACTCCCCGATGGCAATGATACGGTTGTCGGCGACTTCATATATGATGACATCTCGCTTCGCGATGAACCGCCCTTCTTCGAGGCAAGCATCGGCAAGGAAACGATATGGCTCAACAACCAAGGGAAGGTTTTCTCCGACAGAGCTTCCTTCTGAATCACCATGATTCCAGACAGCACATCTGACTGAAAAAACGCAAGAAAAAATACAGATACCTTCATCGGCCATCGAAGGTACCTGCATCAGGCAACGAAGGTACCTTCGTCGGCTGATGAAGGTACCTTCGTTTTTTGGGGTGATTATTGCAAGGGCCAGAAGTCGACCAAAGCGATGTCAAAAATCAGCAAGCTATAGGCTGGAATGGCGGTAGCAGTGGCACCATAACCTAACTGATGAGGAATGTAGACCAACCAATGGTCGCCCCTATGCATGTTCATCACGGCAGTAGTGAAACCACTTATCAGGGTGTTGAGCTGCATCTTGGAAGGCAAGCACAAATCCGGGTTGAACGTACCGTAATACGACTGGTCGAAGACATAACCCTCGGCATAACTGTGCGAGGGCAGCAATCTTCCCTGATAGTGAACAGAGATGGAGTCGGTATACAGCGGCATGTCAGAAGCCGCCGCATCGCCCTCGCCCAGCACCTTCACAAGGATATAGTCGGTATCAGCGCCTTCTTCTTCCGTCATCTTCGCCCAACACTTCAGCCTTTTCCAATCCTTACGGTCAGGATTCTCCGCGAGCAAGAGCTTCACGGAGTCACTCAACTGCTGGAAACGGGTTTCGTTCACCACCTGCCAGTTGGCATACTCTTCAACGGTATCATCCTCCTCGCTGCAGGATGTCATGGTCATACACGCCATGAACATCAGCAGCATCAAGGGGAACAGTTTAACAATCTTCATGCTTATTGTAGTTTCTTCAAGAGACTGGCAATGCTCACCTTGTCCTCGATAATGCTGTTCAGCTGAGAGATGGGCACACGTTCCTGCTCCATGGTGTCGCGGAAACGCAAGGTGACACAATTGTCCTGGAGGGTATCATGGTCTACGGTAACGCAGTAAGGAGTACCGATGGCATCCTGACGACGGTAACGCTTGCCGATAGAGTCCTTCTCGTCGTACTGGCAGTTGAAGTGGAACTTCAGGTCGTTGATGATTTCGCGTGCCTTTTCGGGCAGTCCGTCCTTCTTCACCAGTGGCATCACAGCCAGTTTCACAGGCGCAAGCGCTGCGGGCAGCTTCAAGACAACACGTGTCTCTCCGTTCTCCAGCTTCTCCTCCTCGTATGCGTGGCACATGATAGAGAGGAACATACGGTCTACACCGATACTGGTCTCGATGACATACGGAGTGTAGCTCTCGTTGGTCTGCGGGTCAAAGTATTTGATGCTCTTGCCTGAATATTTCTCATGCTGCGAAAGGTCGAAGTTGGTACGGCTGTGTATGCCCTCCACCTCCTTGAATCCGAACGGCATCTTGAACTCGATGTCCGTAGCGGCATTGGCATAGTGTGCCAGCTTCTCGTGGTCGTGGAAACGATAGTTCTCAGCACCGAATCCGAGAGCCTGATGCCATGCCATACGTGTCTGCTTCCACTTGGGGAACCAGTCGAGCTCCGTACCGGGCTTCACAAAGAACTGCATCTCCATCTGCTC
>CAMAHD010000088.1 GCA_945834405.1 uncultured Prevotella sp.
GTTGAGCCTGGCGGAGCGCTTCATCGGAAATCTTGTAGGGTTGCCAGCTCTCGCGATAGTCGCCTTTCTTCTGCACGTGGCCGATGGGGGGACAGAAGAGGGTAGGGCCTTCTTTCTGGGTGATGGTGAGCAGGGTGAACTCTGAATCGAAGTCAATGAATTCTTCGATGATTACTTCCTTGACGTCTCCACGGCTTCCGTCCATGGCATCGGCAAATGCCTTCTGCAGCTCAGCTTCATGATGTACATAACTCTGTCCGTGACCGGAAGAGGACATCAGAGGCTTGACTACGCAGGGGTAACCAATCTCATCGGCAGCCTTCTTGAACTCTTCAAACGTCTTGGCATAGAAATACTTGGCTGTACGAAGTCCCAGCTTCTTGGCTGCCAAGTCACGTATTGCCCTGCGGTTCATCGTGTAGTTGACGGCACGGGCACTGGGGACAACCTGTATACCTTGAGCTTCAAAGTCGAAGAGTTTTTCGGTACGGATGGCTTCTATCTCCGGTACGATGATGTCGGGATGATGCTTTTTCACCACCAGTTCCAAAGCGGTGCCGTCGAGCATGTTGAACACTTCGCGCTCGTCTGCCACCTGCATGGCAGGAGCATTGTCATAACGGTCGCAGGCTACGACATACTGACCAGCCCTCTTGGCTGCAATAACAAACTCTTTGCCCAATTCTCCTGAGCCTAATAACAATATCTTTTTCATATTATAACTTCAGTTGTTGTACATATTATCATAATACTTCTGATAGTCTCCAGAAGTGACGTTGTCCAGCCACTCCTGATTGTCAAGATACCACTTGACGGTCTTTTCGATGCCCTCTTCAAACTGCAGACTGGGCTCCCAGCCAAGTTCGCGCTGCAGCTTGGTGGAGTCGATGGCATAACGCGCATCATGACCCAGACGGTCGGTGACGAAGGTAATCAGGTCGAGGTCGGCTCCCTCAGGACGACCCAAGAGACGGTCTACGGTGCGTATGACTACCTTGATGATGTCGATGTTCTTCCACTCGTTGAAACCTCCGATGTTGTAGGTTTCTGCCACCTTTCCCTGATGGAATATCAGGTCGATGGCACGGGCATGGTCTTCAACGAACAGCCAGTCGCGCACGTTCTCGCCTTTGCCATAGACGGGCAGCGGTTTGCGATGGCGTATGTTGTTGATGAACAGGGGTATCAGTTTTTCGGGGAACTGATAAGGTCCGTAGTTGTTCGAACAGTTGGTGACGATGGTTGGCAGACCGTAAGTGTCGTGGAAAGCGCGTACAAAATGGTCGCTGCCAGCCTTGGATGCGGAGTAGGGGGAGTGGGGATTGTACTTGGTTGTCTCCAGGAAGAAATCCTCTCCGTATGCCTCATGATGCTGTGCGGATGATGCTTTGGTTGTAAAGGGAGGTTCGATGCCTTCGGGATGGGTCATCTGCAACGCTCCGTAAACCTCGTCGGTAGATATGTGATAGAAACGCTTTCCTTCGTATTTCTCCGGCAGCGATTCCCAGTAGAGCTTGGCAGCCTGCAAGAGCGAAAGAGTTCCCAGCACATTGGTACGTGCAAAGGTAAACGGGTCTTTGATAGAACGGTCTACATGGCTCTCGGCTGCCAGATGAATGATGCCGTCAACCTTCTCTTCCTGCATCAGCTTGTAGAAAGCGTCAAAGTCGCAGATGTCCATCTTGACAAATTTGTAGTTGGGCTTCTCTTCGATGTCCTTCAGGTTGGCCAGGTTGCCCGCATAGGTCAGCTTGTCAAGGTTGATGATTCGGTACTCGGGATATTTGTTGACGAAAAGTCGCACTACGTGACTTCCGATAAATCCGGCTCCGCCGGTAATGACGATGGTCTTCATGCTTTATGTGTTTTGGATGTTCTTTTGTATCTTGATGATTGAGGGAGGTCTGTGTGTTCATGCCGTTTTGTTTCTGGCACAGAACCTTCGGCATAGGAGTGCTGTTCAGGAGAGTGTGATGACCTCGCAGTCGCTGAATCGATTTCCCTCAATGCTTAGCCTCACCAGTGTCCTCTCCTTATGCCAGCCCTGTATGCCGGCTGCTCCGGGATTGATATGCAACAGGTTTAATGTCTTGTCGTACTGCACTTTCAGTATATGCGAATGGCCAGAGATGAAAAGCTGTGGCGGCGAGGCATAGATTTGTCCTCTGATGGAGGAATCATAGTTGCCGGGATAACCGCCGATATGCTTCATAAGCACATCGGTGTCCTCGCATCTGAATCGGAGCTTTTCGGGAAACATGAGTCTGAGGTCGCCCCCGTCGCAGTTGCCGCAGACGGCTCTGAAGGTTCGGAAGGCAGCAAGTCTGTCTGCCACCTCCGTACTGCCAATGTCGCCCGCATGCCATATCTCGTCGCAGGGCTCGAAATAACGGAGGTATTTGTCGTCCCAGAATGCGTGGGTATCGCTTATGATTCCTATTCTTTTCATTGGATATACTGAGTAAAAGATGATTTCAGAATGCAAAGATACAACAAAAAACTGAGATTTCTCTTCGATGGGTTCTAAAATTGTCAAGCCTTCGTGCTTGAAGCATCGATGGTGGATTATTTCGACCCAAGATTATTTTGTCAGTATCATCTTGCGAACACCCTTGCCGTTGCGCTCAATGACCAGTCCCTGATGGGCATTGTTCAGACGCTGACCGCTGATGCGGTATAGCTCACCACCATCGTTAAGTTGTTCGCCGTCAGCAGCTATGTTGCGGATGCCGGTGACTGAAGCTCCCCGCAGACGGATGTTGTAGGTCTTGCTGGTTTGCAGGTCGTTGGAGATAAGCTCGATGGTTGCCACTGCGGCATCTTCTTCTGCCCGCAGGCTTTTGATGATGCTGTTGCGACGGGCACTTGAAACGGCATGGACATCGTCGACAGACACTTCGCCGTCAAAATCGACAGTATAGTTGTACACGCCCTCTTCCAGGACGATGGGTGTTTCCTTTACTGAAAGCTGGGCAAGACCGCAGTTGTAGACCATCTCGATGTCATCTACCAGCAGAGAGTCTGACTCAGTTCCCTGTCCGGCAGCGACATTGGTAGAGACGGTTATGTGGATGGCCTTAGGAGCATCTGGAACGGCAGTGCCGTTCTTGTCTTCCTCGTAGACGAAGGGTATAGACAGGCGCTGCCATACAAACCCGTTGCTTTCAATGCTTGCATGCTGTGCCTTGGCAAGATAGTTGGTATAGCTTTGGTCTTCGGGGTCTTGATAGCGCGTTCCGTCTGTTATCACGGCGCAGACAGTGGCGTAGGGATAGGAAGGCAACACTTCCTCCTGCTTGAATTTTACCCAGACAGCCAGACTGTCAGGATAGCCATTGAAAGTGGTGTAGAAGGGGTCGCCGTTGCCGTCGGTTTCCTTGTTCTGCAGGTCTGTAAACGAACAGTTCTTCGGGTCTGTTGCCGACATGGCATCTGCCTGGAGCTGTCCGGTGGTGATGGTGCCGTTAGCTATGACAAAGCCTAAGACCTTGCCCGACTTGACTAGAACGCTTTTGCTGCCTGTACTTCCGGGACGTGTGTCTGTGCTGATAAAGGTGTGAGGAACGGTTCCTACCGTCTGGGCAAACAATCCCGTACTGCTCATGAATGAGTGCCAGGCATTGGGCTCGTCACTTGTGGCGCTGCCCATAGAGGCGGTGTGGAAATCCTCAAAGCCGCTGTTCTTCAGCTGATAGCCGCCATCGCCGAAGGTGCATAGAATGTTCTGACCTAAAGAAGAAGTAAGGTCGATGCTGATGAAAGCATAGAGCTGTGACGAAGTAAATTCAGCACGCAGTTGGATGGGGATGATTCCGAGCATCGGACCCAGATAGTCGCTCTCGCCGACTCCGGGCAGTGAGCCAGCCTCGATGCTGACCTGTTGGGTGACTGCCAGCAAGGTTGCGTCTCCCTTGGGAGAAGCCGGTACGTCGGTCAGCTTGATATTTCCCACGGGCATTTCTGAACCGAGCATGAAGTTGGCGAGTTGGAGTGTGTAAAGGCCGTTATCCTGACGGTCGATACTAATGGTTGCCTCCTGACTGGCAACCTCCATGCCGTTGATTCTGATATTCAGTTGGTCGGTGTAGTTATCGGCCATGACAGTGGCAGCAGACATGGCTGCCACGAGAAGTGTGAAAACCTTTTTCATGATTTTTTTATTTATTCGTTATACTGAAAAAAAAGCCTATCGTTCCATAGATGGGGTAAAGGGTCTGGCGGATGGTAGTGAAAGAGCTTTTGTGGACTCCTGTCAGTCCCCATTGTACGTCAGCATAAGCACCCCAATGTGTTCCGAACTTCCAGTCGGCTCCAGCCATGACTCCCCACTGCAGTTGTCTCATGTGTTCACTGAAGTCGTAAGTGCCTCGTGTATCTGCACTGTTGCCCAGTTCGATACGTTCGCCAGTGGGGTTGATGTATCTCAGATAACCATCGTAAGCATAGCCTTTGAAACTGCGATGGGGCAGCCACGACAGATAGGTGCCGGCTCGCAGGCTGAACTTTTCGCTGGTATGGTAAACGGCTTGTACTGGCAGCTGGAACATCAGCTGTTCAACCTGTGTCACTAAGCGTCCTGTATAGGCTCCTTCTATTTCGTCACCGCCCTTGGTCATCACCATCTGATAATTCTTGACCGTGGCGTTTACATCCATGCCCTTGCTCAACAGATGGAGTCCTCCCATGATGCCCCAGCATCCCCTCTGTCGGCGTTCAAGGTCTACGCCAATGCCGAAGTTGGGCTGAAGTCGGTAGCTGTCCAGGCTGCGTATAGTAGCAGGCATACCTATGGGAGCTGTTCCTCCGACACTGTAACCCAGTCGGAAGTTGACGAGCCATCGTGGTGTTGCTCCTTGTTCCTCTTGTGCTCTGCAATGCAGATAGATGAGCAGAAGCACGGACAGACAAATCAAATGTTTCATCATCCTCTGTACGTTATGGTTATTTCAAATCCTCTTTCTCACAGACTACGCTCACTTCGTCTACACACAGGGTACTGCCCACGGCTCCTTGAAAGAGGTCGCCATCCTTGCTCGACGAGAAGACGACGGTAAGGTTGTAGCCAAAGGTATTGAGCAGTTCCTCGTTTACTTCATTTCCGAAGTAGTCGAAAGGCACGTCAAAAGCGGTCCACTCGTCGGTCGTCTTCATCTCTTTGAGCACTGCCTTTGCCACAATGTGTCTGTTGGTCTGCACGTCGCTGCCATCCAGCACCACGGCATTTCCGTCCTCGTCATGGTTCAGATAGAAGACGGCATAGATAGTGCCGCAGTCCGTAACGCCAGCTATTTCCTTTCCGTTTACATCCTGATATACTTCTCCCGGAGTATACTTGTAGAACCCTCTCAGTCTGGTGGGTTTTCTGTCGAATGCGACACCGAAACGAGTCGTTTTCAACGTATTGGTAAGCGCATAATTCGCATCAAAACTGCCTAAGAAGAGATTGCCGGCGGCCATTCGCTTGTTGATGCTTGCTGCAATGGGTCCCGTCTTCCGGGTAGTCAGCTTGACTCCATATCCGCTCTTTCCTTCTGCCAGCGGAGTGGTGGGGTAGTCGTCGGGTAGGGCTGTCATGTTGCTGATCTTGAAGCCTGCGTTGCCTGACGCCCAGTTGTTCGCTTCCGTCCCGTCTTCCTTGAGGTCGCTCCACACATAGTATTTGGCAGTACTGTTTTCCGCCTGGAAGAGATAGAAGCGTTCAAAGTCAAAACGCAGCGTATCTTGCTGGGTGTGATGCTCCTCCACAACAGCCACGCGATAGATTCTCTGCCACTGCTTGTCTTCAGAAGTGACGGTATAGACAATCGTATCATTCGTGAAGTCGTGTACCGAGCCGTCGGCAGGAACGATGGTTGCCCCTGGGGTCAGCTGAAAGCGCGGGGCAAGAGCTGTTCTGTCTGTATTGGGTTTCACTTTGAACAGAATTGTCTGTTCGGAAGAAGAAAGGTTCAGCAAGGTATCGGTCAGATTCCAGGTGCAGCGTTCGGCGTGGTCATAATGAATCCAAGCCTTGACGATGTCACATTCTGCATTTGCCGGCTCGTCCTTGAAACAGGAAGTCAGCGTCAGTCCTCCACCGAGCATCAGCAGGAACAGCGTTCTCCAACATCTCTTTTTCTTCATCTCTTACTATTTTGATGGCACAAAGCCCGTGCGATATTATTTAGACTTATACGAGAACGACGGTAACACCTCTTGCAGCCTGAGCACCCATGACCAGAGCCTGTGCAATGTCTGCCGTCTTGGATGGTCCGCTGATAAAACAGCCATACCCGTAGTCGGGCATCTGTATACGGCGGTAAGCCTCGTGCATATTATTGACAATTTGAGTCTTGTCGAGCAGTATCACCAAATATTCAGAGATGAAGCATACCGCCTTTTCCTTCATGGTCTGCGGCACCCATATACATCCGTTTTCGGCAACACCGAAGTCTCCCTTGATGATGCCCACATCCGTCCCATTCAGTTCTTTTGCCTCTTCCACGGTATCTGGATTTTTACTGGCTATGCTTATTTCCGGAAGATGAGATGCAAACACCTCGGCTTCAGGATAAAGCTGCTGAATAAGCACGTTGATGTCCTGCTGGTCGTCTGCCACTATTGCCTTTCCTCCGACAGTCTCCGTCATTCTGACAAACTGTTCGAGAGGATTGTCAAAGACTGTCGCCTTGATGTCGTCAATGTGGGGCATATCATATGTTTCGCGGATATTTTTCCTGATTTTATCCAGTAAGTCTTCCTTTTTCATTGTAGGTTGCTTGTTATAACGTTTTATTTCACTTTTCCCTCTTTCCACAGCTGGTGGAAGCTCTTCTTGGCAAAGACGGGCATCTCATGAGCCAACGCCCATGCGTTCAATTGATTGTACATCAGCGGACGAGGCAGATGGTTTGCCCAGGGAGCAAACTTGAGAGCAGTCTGATAGAGCGCCGGACGGTCGAAGATGATTTTCATGCCTTGGCTCATCAGTTTCTTTTCCTGGCTATGCCGTTTGAAGGATTCCAGCTGCTGTCTCCACAGATATATCTGCTCAGACAAGTTCACCTTGACAGGACACACATTATCGCATGAACAGCAGAGGGAGCAGGCACTCACGTTGTCGTGATAGACATACTTGTTGCGTAACATTCCCAGATTGATGCCGATAGGTCCTGGAATGAAGTAAGTATAAGAATAGCCTCCCGAACGGCGATAGACGGGACAGGTGTTCATGCAGGCACCGCATCGGATACATTTCAGCGACTGCCAGTGGTCGGCATCCGCTATGATATCGCTTCGTCCGTTGTCTACCAAAATAACATGCATTTCAGCTCCCGGTCTGGCTTTTCTGAAATGTGAGGTGAAGGTGGTAGTGGGTTGTCCGGTACCACAACGGCATAGCAGACGCTGGAATACGGCAAGCGACTTATAGTCGGGAATGATTTTCTCCAGACCTATAGCGGCGATATGCAGCTTGGGCATCGATGTGCTCATGTCGGCATTACCTTCATTGGTACAGACAACAATGTCGCCAGTAGCTGCCACACCGAAGTTGGCACCTGTCATACCAGCCTGTGCGGTGACAAACTCGTTGCGCAGACTCATACGGGCGCAATATGTAAGATAGGTAGGGTCATTATTTCCAGGCTCTGAACCCAATTCCTTCTCAAACAATTGCCCCACCTCCTCTTGAGTGATATGGATGGCAGGCATCACAATGTGGCTGGGCTTGGAGTGCATCAGCTGGATGATACGTTCACCAAGGTCGGTCTCCACCACTTCTATACCGTGTTGTTCCAGATAGGGGTTCATTTCACATTCTTCGGTCAGCATCGACTTACTCTTGACCAACTTCTTCACTTGATGGTCGTTCAGAATATTCAGAACCATGCTGTTAAACTCATCTGCATCTTTCGCGAAGTGGACTATAACTCCGTTTCTTTCAGCGTTTTCAGCAAACTGGCTGATATAATGGTCGAGGTGAGAAATCGTATGTTTTTTGATTTGGCTGGCAGTCTCGCGCAATGCTTCCCACTCATCCAGCTGGTGTGCCTGGACATCTCTTTTGGCTCTGACAGACCAGAACGTGGCATCGTGCCATTTGGCTTTGTCGGCGTTTTTCAGGAACAGCTCGGCAGCCTTACTGTGTTTGGTACTCATAATCCTGCGGCTAAAATTTGAACAATGTGAATAAACTGGATGGGCAGCTGGTTTCTCTTGGCAATGCCTTGCATGTGCATCAGGCATGACGAATCAGGACCTGTCACATATTCTGCACCTGTAGCTATGTGACGACCTATTTTGTCCTTGCCCATCTGTTCTGATACAGCGGTTTCTTCGATAGAAAACATGCCGCCAAATCCGCAACACTCGTCTGGACGCTCTGGTTCTTTCACGGTAATCCCTTTAACCAGCTTCAGCAAGTCTTTCATCTTGGAGTAAGGGGGGATGTTCCTTTCAGATGGAGCGGAGAGTCCCAACTCTCTGACTCCATGACATGAGTTGTGGATGCTCACGACGTGGGGGAATACTCCTGGCAGACTTGTCACTTTCAGCACATCGTGTAGAAACTCAACGACATCCATGATTTTTCCTGATGTCACACAAGCGTGTTTTCCTTTCAACACATGCGGATAGTTCACCTTGACAAAGGCAGCACAGCTGGCAGAAGGGGCTACCACATAATCATAGGCAGCAAACATGTCATCGAACTTCGTAGCCAGTTTTTCTGCCATTCTCTCGAATCCGGCGTTTGCCATTGGCTGTCCGCAACAGGTCTGATTGAGAGGATAATCCACGTCAAGTCCCAGATGGGTGAGCAGCTTATATGTAGCAACACCAGCTTCAGGATAGAGGGCATCCACATAGCATGGTATAAATAATCCTATCTTCATTGTATTCTTGAGCAAAATGATATAATAATCTGGTTATTCGAAACTTGGCGGCAAACTAATCAACTGGTACATCAGCGTTTTTGCCATCCTTTCATGTCCACGGTCGTTAGGATGCAGTCGGTCTGTATCTGCCTTGTTGAAGTAGGATGCATGTTCATCGTGCATAGGATAAAGACCACAGCATGCATTCAGGTCGATGACAGGAACAGCCCAGATATTGGCAGCCTGCTTGACAGCTTCTACATAACTGTCAAGATACTCCCCGCAACGGTTACGATAGTCTTCTGTGCACTGCCAGTTCTTGTCGTTGGCATAGAATCCCGCACGATGGATAGGCGTCAGCAGTACAATCTGCTTGGTGGGGAAGAGTCTTTTTAAAGAATCCAGTGCTATGTTGATGCGGCCGCAATAAGTGTCGGGATTCTTGCTCGGATAGCGTCTCACCCTGTCTTCCATGCGTTTCACATATCCGTGGCCATATTCCACCTTTTCCATTTTCTCCTCAAACCATTCACCGATGGGGACAGCATTATTATAGTCATTGGTTCCCATGAGTATAAGAATGGCGTCAAAGTCGTTTCCGTGTTCCTTTTTCAGCAAGTCTGCCTGACGTGGAATGTCATTCCATTGCCTGCCACTCACTCCATAGACATAGGGCTTGATGCCCAGCCATTGTTCCAGGAATCCCCAATACTTGGTTTTTGATGCACTGTTCCGGGGGTCAGTGATGGAGTCGCCAAAATAGGCCACCCGCTTACCTTTCCAAGGATGACTCTCCAGTTTCTGAGTGACGGCAGGGAGAGCTATGAGCAATGCCGTCAGCGTGATGATTAGTTTTTGTTTCATGTAGTATTCTATTATGAAGTGTTGTTGTTTATCGTTGCAGATGTTTCATGGGATGTCCTCCCCAGATGTTGATTCCTACTTGTCGGAATCCACATCTGATGTAAAGTCTCTCAGCTTTAGGATTGTTGTCGTCCACCAAAAGTCCAGTCACGCCGATTCCGCTATCGTTGGCCTTCTGAACGGTAGCCTGCAGCAGTCGGGTAGCGATGCCCTGTCCCTGAAAGTCAGCGTTTACAGCCAAAGAGTCAAGATACAGTTCCCCTGCCTGTGTCTCGTCGTCAATATGGCTTACATCGCGTCCATATCGTGTTCGGATGGCATCAAAGAAGGGCTGACGAAGCTGGTGGAGTAGGGAGCCGTCATAACTCACGGCAATGCCTACGACACTGTCCTCTTCATTGACGGCACAGAGAGTATTTCGATAACTGTATTGTGTATCTTCACGCTCTGTAAGCTCGGTCAACAGCTGACGGTAATCATCCATCGTACATTCATATCCACAGAAAAAGCGGCAGCACTCTTCTGTCATGGCTTGAATAATGAGCGTAGCAATGGCTTTCGCATCCTTACGCTGAGCTTCTCTTATATTTATATTATGTGTTATCATGCTGCAAATATACTCACTTTTTTGGACTATTCAAACGATAATCAGAACTCTCTTTCCCGATTTTATCTTTTTTATGATAATATCGACGGATGCAAACATTTTTCTTTGTATCTTTGCAAACGAAACCGATGGTTTTCATTGAATCAATCGGAAAATGTTTTTTCTAATCATTTATTGACATGAACTACAACAATTTCAATTCCGACAGTTTCAACGGGTCTTCTTCCTATGATGTTTCCGTGAATACTGCCTTTCCCTTGCTCATGCGCAAGGTTTATGTATGGATGGCTTTGGCACTGGTTATTACCGGTTTGACCGCCTATGGCGTGGCATCGTCACCAGGACTGGTCATGGCTATTGCATCCAACCGTCTGCTTACCTATGGTTTAATGTTTGCCGAACTGGGACTTGTCATCTGGCTCACTGCAGCTATCAATCGAATTTCCCTGCCATTTGCAACCCTTTTGTTCATCACTTATTCCGTACTTAACGGACTGGTGTTCTCGCTCATCTTTTTGGTATATACGATGACGTCAATAGCAAATGTGTTCTTCATAACGGCTGGAACTTTTGCCCTGATGGCTTTTATCGGTTATACCACCAAGACAGACCTGACCTCCCTGGGAAAGATGCTTTTCATTGCACTGATCGGAGTCATCATTGCCTCTTTGGTTAATGTCTTCCTGCTCCACAGCACAGGATTGGAGCTGATTGTAAGCTGTATTTCAGTACTCATTTTTGTAGGACTGACTGCTTATGATGCCCAGTCTATCAAACGAATGTTGGCACAGGCTCCGGATGCAAACTCACAGATGCAAAAAATTGCACTGCTTGGTGCCTTGTCCTTGTATCTTGATTTTATCAATCTTTTCCTGGCGCTGCTCCGCATCTTTGGTGATCGTCGTAGCTGATTTTGTTGAAATTATTAAGAAAAACAGAATTTTAACATAAATAATTTGGCGTTACTCTAAACAATTGCTATATTTGCAGCGATAAGTTTACATCAGTAATTGCCGATGAACCTTATCTTAAAAATACACTACATCGCATGGGTTGGAACGTCCTGTTCCAACCCTTTTTTCATTCTCAAAGGTATGGAGTGGCTATATCAGAGAAAGAGAGAGGGTTGGTATACCGGAGAAAAACATAGGGTAGGGAGCTGCCCTCTTAAGTAAAAACGGAGGGAGCTCCAGCCTGCCGGCAGGAACTCCCTCACAGAATTATAAATACTCAACGGATATCGTGTTTCATGTAGAAATCAAAGGATGGTCTTGACAGCCTCCAGCATACCCTTTTCCTGAATCAGGTCGAGATAGCCTTTTACCAATGCATTCAAGCCCTTGATATCATTCAGATCTTCATTCCAGATAAATTTAGCACCAAGCACACCGTCAGCCACTTTCTGAGTGTCGCCGGTAGCCCAAAGGTTGCTGAGCAAGTCCATAATCTCCTGAGCATCATTGGGTACAATTTCCACACCATCTTCGCGCTTTCCACCTTTGTAATAGGTGATGATGGCAGCAAGTCCGAATACGAGACCCTTAGGCAGCTCGCCCTTGCGGTTCAGGTATGTCTTGACTCCTGGTAAATCGCGTGCACAGAACTTGGGGAAAGAGTTCAGCATGATGCTGGTAACCT
>CAMAHD010000089.1 GCA_945834405.1 uncultured Prevotella sp.
AGGTGAAATCAGGCAAGGACTTCACTTCGCACAAGGCTCTTGACCGATTCCTTGCTGATGAAGAGTACCATATCCCGTCGGGTATAGTGCTTGATAATAAGCGTGAAGTATATACAAAGAACAATGTTACATACATGCCTATATATTATATTATGTGTATAGAACGTTCAGAAATACCAGCAGGTGACTGCACCTTCTAATGCTTACTTCGTCAACCATGTTGCCTATGCTTTAGAAAGATTTTCAGCCAAAGTTGCCTATACTTTAGAAAGATTTCCAGCCAAAGTTGCCTATACTTTAGAAAAATACAGTATCTGCACCCTGTAAAAAAGGGCAAAAAGATGCCAGAGACCATCAGTGAATATATCAACTTTTTTAATAAGGTTGACTTCAAAAGCCAACCTTATTAAAAAAGACTGTGTAACCAACTGCTACTGACCAAAAAGGGCAAAGCGAAGCGGGATAAAGAAAAATCATGAACGCGAAGGATAACCCCATTCCATGAATGTGTAGCATGAGTAATCCTTCGCTCTAACCATTGTATCTGTGTTTGTACGAAATCGCATATTCCATTCAACATCATAGAGGGCGAATCAAGATGTTTGTCTCCTGTGGCTTTGGTTGTATAGTAACTGGCTTTTAACACTCCATGCTCCCACAATTCGACAAAGGTCTTCGATTCAAAATTCTGGCTACGAGGCTCACGCAATATTAGTATTCCAAAAAATAAAGTCCCGCACAAGACGGGACTGCAAAGTTAAGCATCATTTACGATATACGTAAATAATCCATATAAAATTATCCGATGTTTTCCAACATACGCTTCAATACTACGGTTGCGGAAATCTCACGATTGGCAGCTTCCGGAATAACCAAAGAGGTCGGGCTCTCGATCACATCGTCGCTGACAATCATGTTACGGCGCACAGGAAGACAGTGCATGAAGAAAGCGTTGTCAGTCCATGACATGTGCTCTGCATCTACCGTCCATGACATATCCTTAGAGAGAATCTTTCCATAGTCGGCGGGATTGGTAACGCCTGGACATGCCCAGTTCTTGGCATAAATGAACTGTGCCCCTTCAAAAGCCTTGCGCTGATCGTACTCCACGTGGGCACCACGAACAAAACGAGAATCCAACTCGTAACCCTTCGGATGGGTGATGACAAAATCGACATCTGCCTCGTTCATGAAATCAGCAAACGAGTTGGGCACAGCCTGAGGCAATGCACGGGGATGGGGAGCCCAGGTAAGCACCACCTTGGGACGCGGCGTGCGCTTGTACTCCTCGATGGTAATCAAATCGGCAAATGCCTGCAGGGGATGCCCCGTAGCTGCCTCCATGGAGAATACGGGTTTGCCGGAGTATTTGATAAACTGATTCAGAATCTTCTCCGTGTAATCATCTTCGCGATTCTCAAAACGTGCAAAGGAACGGACACCGATGAGGTCACAATAACTGGCCATCACGGGAATAGCCTCCAAGAGATGCTCACTCTTGTCACCATCCATCACCACGCCACGCTCTGTTTCCAGCTTCCAGGCTCCCTGATTCACATCCAGCACGATGACATCCATTCCGAGATTACGGGCTGCCTTCTGTGTAGACAGACGGGTGCGCAAGGAGTTGTTGAAGAAGATGAGCAGACAGGTCTTGTGTCTGCCAAGCGTCTCAAACTGATAACGGTTTTTCTTTATCTCAAAAGCCTCTTTGAGCGCCTGCTTCAGGTCGCCGAGGTCAAAAACATTGGTATAAGTCTTCATCTGATATATATATGTATGTTCTATTCGTTCACTGATTGGCTATGAGCTTCCGGCTTGTCAACTTCTGATTTGTCCATCACCTTCAATCAGCCACTTATAAGTAGTGATTTCTTCCAATCCCATCGGTCCTCGCGGTCCCAGCTTCTGTGTACTGATGCCTATCTCTGCCCCCAGCCCAAACTGCGCTCCATCGGTAAAGCTGGTAGGAGCATTGACATAGACACAGGCGGCATCAACCATCTGCTGGAACAGGCGGGCACGGTCTTTATTTTCGGTTATGATACATTCGCTGTGACCAGACCCATAGCAGGCTATGTGGTTGATGGCTTCTTCGATGGAATCGACCACCTTCAGCGCCATCTTGTAATCCATAAACTCCGTTCCATATTCACCTTCACATATCGTGACATTCTTCTCAAGGAGCGGAGCCGTAAGAGCCGGCAAGTCTGCAAGACGTGAACGGTGAACAATCAAACAGTCCAGTGCGTTGCAGACGCTGACACGACGGGTCTTGGCATTGTCTATGATACGTTTACCCTTCTCCAGATCGCCATACTCGTCGAAATAGGCATGAACGACTCCTGCACCAGTCTCTATTACCGGCACTCTGGCATTGTCACGCACAAAATCGATAAGCCTTCGCCCTCCACGTGGTATGCACACATCGATATAACCTACGGCATGGAGCATCTCTGCCGTAGCCTCATGTGTAGGTTCCAGAAGGGCAACGACATCCGGCGTGATGCCTTCAGCAGCGAGCACCTGATGGATCAGAGCCACTCCAGCCCTGTTGCTGTTGTCTGCATCCTTTCCACCTTTCAACACGCAAGCATTACCACTTTTGAAACACAGCGAGAAGACATCGAAGGTCACATTAGGGCGAGCCTCATAAACCATGCCGATAACCCCGAAAGGAACACTGACACGCCTGAGATGCAAGCCATTAGGCAGGGTGGTCTCGCACAACACACGTCCCAACGGGGAGGAAAGTTCACTCACATGCCGCATGTCTGACGCAATGTCATCCAAACGTTTGTCCGTCAGTTGCAGTCTGTCGTATAACGGATTGGAGACATCCATCTTGGCTAAATCTTCTGCATTGGCAGCAAGGAGCTGTTTTTTGTTTTCGATGATTGCATCTGCCACGGCACGCAACACACGATTACGTTTTTCATCGCTGACAGTAGCCAACAGGCGACTGGCTTGCTTCGCTTTCTGTATCTTTTCGTTCATATCTCTGTGGATGTTTTGAGTTGTTGCAGTGAAGGTTTTATGCCCTTCTATACTGAGAAAACAGTGTGGGGAATCTTCTCTGGTTGGGTGATGAGGTCGACAAGCACATTCTCGCGTTCGCCATTGGCAATGATAACTTGAATACCTGCCTGCTGCACCCTGCTGGCAGTGGTGTATTTAGAGTGCATGCCGCCTCTTCCAAAGGCACTCTTTTCGGTCTGTATATACTCGCTGAGGTCACGTTGGGGAGCCACGACAGGGATGATCTGCGACTGGGGATTGTCGGGATGCCCGTTGTAGATACCATCGATATTGCTCAAGAGTATCAGCATGTCAGCGTGCATCATCTGTGCTATCAGTCCACTCAGTTCGTCATTATCCGTAAACATCAACTCCGTGACACTCACCGTGTCGTTTTCGTTGACAATAGGTATCACCCCGTTCTCCAGCATCACGGTCATACAAGCCTTCTGATTCTCATACTGCTCACCGGGCTGGAAGTTCTCCTTCATGGTAAGAATCTGTCCGATGTGCAGATGATGTTCACGAAAGAGGTCGTAGTAAAGCCCGATGAGTTTCACCTGTCCGAGAGCCGAGAAAAGCTGTCTTTGCTCCACTGTATCAAGGTCATGATCCACCCGAAGTTCACGTCGACCGCAAGCAACGGCTCCCGAAGAAACGAGTATGACTTCATGCCCCTGACTCTTGAGCCAGGCTATCTGGTCGATGATGGCAGACATTCGGGTAATGTCTAAATGACCGTCTTTTCTCGTCAGCACATTGCTGCCTACCTTGGTGACTATCCTCATTTGTTCTTGTCTTTTTCACGGATTTCTACACGCCTGATTTTTCCGCTGATGGTCTTGGGCAGTTCATCTACGAACTCGATGATGCGCGGATATTTATAAGGAGCCGTCTCATGTTTGACATGATTCTGCAGTTCCTTCACCAGCTCGTCGCCAGCCTTGTCTTTCCAGTCGTGGTGCAATACGACGGTAGCCTTCACCACCATGCCTCTAATCTCGTCGGGCACACCAGTAATGGCACATTCGACCACGGCAGGATGGGTCATGAGCGCACTCTCTACTTCGAAAGGTCCGATACGATAGCCGCTCGACTTGATAACGTCGTCGATACGTCCCTCGAACCAATAATAGCCATCTTCATCGCGCCATGCGACGTCGCCCGTGTGATACAGTCCGTCATGCCAAACCTGACGTGTCAGTTCCTCGTCACAGTAATACTCCTTGAACAGTCCTATTGGCTTTTTGTTCTTTCCTTCAGCCCGAATGACAATCTCTCCCTTTTCGCCATCCTCACAGGAAGTGCCGTCGGGCTTGATCAGGTCAATCTCGTATTGAGGGTTAGGCAGTCCCATAGAACCGGGTTTTGGAGTCGTCCAAGGCATGGTGCCCAATGTCATGGTTGTCTCTGTCTGTCCGAATCCCTCCATCAGGCGTATTCCCGTCAGTTCCTTGAACTTGTCAAAGACGGCAGGGTTCAATGCTTCTCCTGCGGTACAGCAGTAACGGAGAGAGGACAGGTCGTAATTGGAGAAGTCTTCATGAATCAGGAAGCGATAGACGGTAGGAGGAGCACAGAAAGACGTGATGCGATACTTTTCTATCTGTCTCAAAATCTTATCGGCAGTAAATTTCTCATGGTCGAAGACAAAGACGGCAGCTCCGGCGAACCACTGTCCGTACATCTTGCCCCATACAGCCTTTCCCCATCCAGTATCAGCCACTGTCAGGTGGATGCTGTCTTCAGCCAGATGGTGCCAGAAGACACCTGTCGTGAGATGGCCCAGGGCATAGAGGAAGTCGTGAGCCACCATCTTGGGTTCCCCGCTTGTACCGCTGGTGAAATACATCAACATGGTATCATCGTTATCGTTCACCTTGGCAGGACGCACAAAGTCAGGAGCCTTGGTCCACTCCGCGTGCCAGTCGTGGAATCCCTCCATCTGCAAGGGTCCTATGCTGACCAAGGTCTGCAACGTTGGACTCTCTTTCAGCGAGGCTTTCACCTGCTGCATGATATATTCCTCACCGGCACAGACGATAGCCTTCACGCTCGCCCTGTTATTACGGTACACGATATCGTGGGTTGTCAGCATGTGGGTGGCAGGAATAGCGACCGCTCCTATCTTATGTAATGCCAGCATGGACAGCCAGAACTCGTATCGTCTCTTCAATATCAGCATGACCATGTCTCCTTTGCCGATGCCCAGCTGAAGGAAATAGGCAGCTGCCCTGTCGCTTTGCTCCTTGATGTCACGGAAGGAGAAGCGTATACAGTCTCCTTCGTCATTGGTCCATAGCAGTGCCAGCTTGTCGGGTTCCTCCTCTGCCCACCTGTCCATGACATCGTAGGCAAAGTTAAACTGTTCGGGGATGATAAACTCCAGGTTTTGCGCATAATCCTCCTGGGAAGTGAAGGATGTCTGTTTCAAAAATCTTTCTAACATATAGCGTGTTGGATAGTTGGGTAAAAAATGGAAAGCGGCTGGTGATTGCTAAAAGATAATCGCCAGGAATCTGACCGGAGCCTGGTTGAGCGCACGCATACAGTGAGGCTGTGTGGCATCGAAATAGATGCTGTCACCTTCGTTCAAGACAACGGTCTTTTTACCGATAGTCAGTTCAAGTGTCCCTTCTGTCACGTAGTTAAATTCTTGACCCTGATGGGAGTTCTTGTGCAGCGGGGTATCGTCCGTCTTGGGTTCCACCGTCACCATGAAGGGGTCGGCAGTACGCCCTCGGAAGCCGCTTGCCAGACTCTGGTACTTGTACTCCTTGCGCCGTTCAACACTCATGCCCTGCCCTTTTCGGGTGAGGAAGTAGGTGCTCATGTGAGGTTCTTCACCAAAGAGCAGCACATCCAGGGCAATGCCATAACTCTTGGAAATCTTCTGCAGACTGCTGATGGAGAGTTCTCCCTCTCCCGCTTCCATCTTCAGATAGGCTTCCACCTCCATCCCACACAACTGGGCTACGTCTTCTGCTGGAATATCGAGCACGTCGCGCAGTCCGCGCAGTCTCTCACCAATCTGTTCTATTGCGTCGTTCATATATATATTCTGTATGATTGTTATTATTTAACGGACAGTCCGGCTTTAAGTCCACGGATGACAGCACTGGTAAACCCTGCATGTTCCATCTCGTTCAGTCCGCGAATGGTGACACCACCGGGAGTGGTCACCTTATCTATCTCGGCTTCGGGATGATTGCCTGTAGCCTGCAACAGTTCCACGGCACCCTTGACCGTCTGGAGAACGATGTTCTTGGCATCATCAGCCTTAAACCCTATCTCCACGCCGCCCTCAGAAGCCGCCCTGACATAACGCATGGCGTATGCTATGCCACATGAGGCAAGCGTGGTACCGGCAGCCAGATGCTGTTCGTCAACGACAAGCACTTCGCCCATACTGCCATACATCTCACTGATGAGACGGGTGTTCTCGCGTGAGGCATGAGCCGGCACGATGAATGTCATGGATGCGAGCAGTGCGATGGCAATGTTGGGGATAACCAGAAAGAAGGGTATCATTTCTTCTCCTTCCTTGCAGAGCCACTCCTTGATTTCAGCCGATGTGACTCCGGCAGCCACCACTACCAGAATCTGTTTGCGGTAGTTGAGCGACGGCTTGATACCTTTGAGTACGGACTCTACCAACCATGGTTTCACCACCACGTTCACTATATCCGCAGAATCCACGGCAATATTATTGTCGGTTGTCAGACTGGCTCCCGACTCAGCAAACTGGTCGATGGCCCTCTGCGAAGGGTCAGCCACGGTCACATCTGCGTTTTTCACGAAATCGCCTTTCAGCAGGCCTTGGACAATAGCTCCGCCCATAGCTCCTGCGCCGATAACTGCTACTTTCATATTTCTCTAAGTCTATGTTGTGTTAATGTGTCAATTCCTTTTTCAGCATCTCTACGAAGAGGTCAGCATCCTCACGGCTGAAACAGAGCGGCGGCAAGAGTCTCAGAATATTCGTGGAGGCGCATCCCGTAAAAATATGGTCATTGAGCAGCAGGCGTGAGCGCGGTTCCTTATGCGGGATATCCAGTTCGATACCTATCATCAGTCCCTGTCCGCGCACATCTACGATATGGGGCGTGGTCTGCTGCAGTTCCTTCAACTTGCCGAGTATATAATCACCCACCTGACGTGCATGATCTACCAGCTGTTCCTGTTCCATCACGTCAAGCACAGCCAATGCTGCCGTACATGCCAGATGATTGCCGCCAAAGGTTGTTCCCAGCTGTCCGTATTCGGGTTTGAAGTGAGGGGCAATCAGTACTGCTCCCATGGGGAACCCATTGCCAATGCCTTTGGCGCAGGTAATCATGTCTGGACGAATGTCTAACCACTGATGGGCAAAGAATCTGCCGCTTCGTCCATATCCGCACTGTATCTCATCGCAAATCAGGATGGTTCCATACCTGCGGCAGGCATCCTGTAGCCCCTGTGCAAACTCTTTAGTAGCCAGGCGTATGCCACCTACTCCCTGTATACACTCGATGATACAGGCACAGACGTCACCTTTTGCCAGTTCGCGTTCCCACGCCTCCAAGTCGTTGAGGGGCAGATAGGTCGTATGTCCATTGGCATTGATGGGAGCAATAATCTTAGGATTGGCTGTCACCTCTACAGCCAACGAGGTACGACCGTGGAAAGCCTTCTCGGCTGCCAGCACACGAGTACGTCCGTTGGTAAAGGAAGCCAGTTTCATGGCGTTCTCGTTGGCTTCTGCCCCGCTGTTTATCAGAAACAGCTGGTAGTCGTCATAACCGCTTGCCTTGCCGAGCCGTTCTGCCAGTTGCTGCTGCAGCTGGTTGACAACGGAGTTGGAGTAGAAGCCCAGCCTGTTCAACTGAGCTGTCATCATCTCTACATAATGAGGATGGCAGTGACCTATGCTGATAACAGCATGACCGCCGTAAAGGTCCAGATATTCCTGTCCCTTGTCGTCCCACACCTTACATCCTTTTCCCTTGACGATATTTACGTCAAAAAGGGGATAAACGTCAAATAGATTCATCTCTGATAGTGTTAGATGTTAAAAAGCACTTGCCTTCAGCCCCAATCCTGCCGCCTCGTCCAGACCGAACATGATATTCATATTCTGTACTGCCTGTCCGACAGCCCCTTTCAGGAGATTGTCGATAGTAGAGGTGATGAGCAGTTTGTCGCCGAACTTATCACAGTGGACCAGTGCCTTATTGGTATTGACCACCTGTTTCATGTCAATGGCCTTGTCTGCATAATGCGTAAAGCGAGCATCCCTGTAGAACTCTTTATAGGCTGCAACAATCTCGTCTAACGGGCGTGAGGTTTTCACCACTTGAGTAGAGAAGATACCACGGGCAAAATCTCCGCGATAAGGGATGAAATCGATGTCAATATCCAAATATCCTTGCACTTGTTGCAGACTCTGTCTGATTTCAGGCACATGCTGGTGACAGAAAGCCTTATAGATACTCATATTACCCATACGCCAAGAGAAATGGGTGGTGGCAGACGGCTTCTGTCCTGCTCCCGTACTGCCTGTGATGGCATTCACTGCCACATCCTCGGTAAGCAGCCCCATCCGGGCAGCAGGCAGCAAGCCCAACTGAATACAGGTGGCAAAACAGCCCGGATTGGCTACATGCTGCGCCTGGGCTATCTGCTCTCTGTTGATTTCTGGCAATCCGTAGATATAGTCATTGCCTGGAGCAGCCAGCCGGAAGTCCTGTGCCAGGTCGATAATCTTCACCTGCTGTGGGATAGCATGTTCCTTCAGGAAGGCTTCACTCTTTCCATGACCAAAGCAGAAGAACACCACATCAACGGCATCGAAAGGCATCTCTGAAGTAAAAGACAGGTCGCAGTCACCATACAAGCCTTCATGCACTTCTGCAACAGGATTGCCGGCGTTGCTCTCGCTATTGGCGAAGACTATCTCTGCATGGGGATGATTCACCAGCAAACGTATCAGTTCGCCGCCTGTATAACCGGCTGCGCCCAATATGCCCACTCTCAGCTTTTCCTGGCTGGAACGGATAGGATTGTTTCTGTTCATCATCATCTTTTGGGAGCAAGAAACCACAATAATATATATAGGAGCAATCCCGAGCCCCATCCGAGGATGAGCGCTACAAAGGCAAGACGCATGATGAGCGAGTCAATCTGAAAATACTCAGCAAGACCTCCGCACACGCCACCTATCTTCTTGTCTGTCTCTGACAAATAGAATTTCTTTTCCATAACCGTTATCTTTCATTGGGGTGAATACCATAATAAACACGCAGTGGAGTACTGGAAACCTTGATGAAACCCTTAGCCTCATCAGCGGTCCATCCTGTCTGCGTCTCGCCATACTCTCCCAGTTTGGATTTAGTCAGGTCGTTATCTGATTCAATACCCACTGTTTCAAACCCATAGGGGCGCAACTTCAAGATGGCCGTACCCGAAACATGACGCTGTGAAGAGGTGAGCATGGCTTCGATGTCAGGCATGACAGGCTCCAGATACTGACTCTCGTGCAGGAACATGCCGTACCAGTTGGCCACCTGGTCCTTCCAGTACTGCTGCCATTTGCTCAGGGTTGACTTTTCCAACAGTCGGTGAGCCTCGATAATCAGTTTGGGAGCAGCCGCCTCAAAGCCCACACGTCCTTTGATGCCGATGATGGTATCACCCACATTGCAATCACGTCCAATGGCATAAGAAGCACCTATCTCCTCTATCTTCTGGATAGCAGCAACTTTATCTTCAAAAACCTCACCGTTGACAGCCGCAATCTCACCCTTTTCAAAGGTAATCTTCAATGTAGCTTCCTGTTCCTGGGCAGTAACATGCTTCAGATAAGCCTCTTCGGGCAGTCCCTGCGAAGGGTCGAGCAGTTCGCCGCCACAGATACTGGTGCCCCATATTCCCACGTTATAGGAATATTTCAGTTTGGTAAAGTCGGCATAGAACCCATGTTCGTTGAGATAGTCCACCTCCTCCTTACGAGTCAGTTTTCGGTCGCGTGTGAGCGTGATGATCTCCACTCCCGGCGCCATCACTAAGAAGGTCATGTCGAAACGTATCTGGTCGTTGCCTGCTCCTGTCGACCCATGCGCGATGGCATCAGCCCCAATCTCCTTGGCATACCGGGCAATGGCTATAGCCTGGAAAATACGTTCAGAAGAAACGGAGATGGGATAGCAGTTGTTTCTCATCACATTGCCGAAAATCATGTATTTCAATGACTTTTCATAGTATTCGCGAGTCACATCCAAAGTAACATACTGGACAGCGCCCAGCTTATAGGCGTTTTCCTCGTTTTTCTTCAGCTGTTCGTCACTGAAGCCGCCCGTGTTGGCACACGCGGCATAAACATCATATCCGTCCTCCTTCAGTTTCATCACCGTATAGGAGGTGTCCAAACCGCCAGAAAAGGCGACAACCACTTTTTTCTTACTCATATTCGTTTATGTATTTTTTTTGTTAGTTTAAAAATGTATGGAGAGTCAAGATGGGGAGTTATGACTATCAGCCTCCCATCTCCAGCCTCCTGATTCTGTCCAGCACCTCTTGTGGAATCTTTGCCGGCAGATGCTCTTCGGGGTCGTAAAGCATGGCAGTACAGATACAATATTTGCGGTCGGTGCGATGCAACACGTCCACATTGATACAACCCTCACATCCACGCCAGAAAGCCTCGTCGTCCGTGAGGTTGGCAAAGGTAACAGGCTGGTAACCCAACTGCGTATTCATAGCCATCACCGCCGCACCGCTCGTCAGACTGAAAATCTTGGCATGCGGCCATCGGGTACGAGCCAGCGAGAAGGTCATGTCCTTGATTTTCTTTGCCACGCCCAGTCCTCTGAAGTCGGGATGCACTATCAGACCCGAGGTAGTGACATATTCTTTGTTGCCCCAAGTCTCGATATAACTGAACCCTGCAAACCGTTCTCCACTCAAGGCTATCACGGCCTTCGCCTCCTTCATTTTGGTTGCCAAGTATTCGTGCGTTCTCTTGGCGATACCCGTGCCACGCACCTTGGCGGCATCGGCGATAGTCTGCAGGATGGTGTCGACATACTTCTCATGGCTGCTGTCAGCCACCAACACTTCTATTTCTTCCATGGTCTCTTTTCTCCTTTTATCTTCATTTATCTACCTTTTACTACCCTTCGAACCAATGGTCACTGGCCGAAGGGTAAAGTAAAGTTGAAAATCTATTCTTGCCTCACCCTCTCTTCGGATAAAAGCAAGCGTTTATATCATGTTAGGCACCACTTTACTCAACGCTGATACCACCTCATGCTCATCTGAATCATCCTTAATCACCATAAAGATGGTATCATCGCCAGCGATGGTACCCAAGATATAGGGAATCTCACTGTTGTCGATATTATAGGCTATACTGCTGGCATAGCCCGGTTTGGTACGGATGACCGCCATGTTGCCGGAAAAGGCAATAGACAGGAATCCCGGAACTTGCATCATCTCCTTAACTTGGGCGGGACTGCTCACGCGCTTGTACATCGTGATATTGGGCAAAACATAAACATAATTGCCACTCATGGTGGCAGCCTTAGCCACTTTCAGCTGTTTCAGGTCGCGGCTCAAAGTGGCCTGTGTCAGCTTGAATCCCTCCCGATGAAGGGCAGCCAACAATTCTTCCTGACTTCCCAATTCCCTGCTGGATATAATCATTCTCAGCGTCTCTAATCTGCTCTTCTTTACTTTCATATAGATTGTCCTTGGTGTATATTTATGCGTCAATCGGCGACAAAGGTAGTAATATTTATGCATAAAGAAGAATAAAACATAAGAAAATTCAATAAAAAGCATTATTTTTGACAGAATCGATGCTTTTTACCAATGATTACGTGAGAATTTCCATTCAATTCCATTCGCACAACTGTTCGAGGGTGTCATAAAAAGTCTCTTTGTA
>CAMAHD010000090.1 GCA_945834405.1 uncultured Prevotella sp.
ATTCACTTGACAACTGATTGCCCTATTCACTTGACAACTGATTGCCCTATCCACTTGACTACTGAAACGAGTATTCAGTTACCAACAGAATCGGGCATCCAATCCTCCTTCATCAATCCTCAGTCATCAATTATTCATACCTCACATCATACGTCCTTAACTTCTTTAACTTCCAAACTTGCGAATTTACCATCACCAGAAACCAAACGGACGATAAGCGATGCCGCACGCTCGGCAGCCCCCCGCTTGCCCAGACGTTCCCGAACCTCACGGTAGCCTTCGAGCATCGCTTCACGGGCACTGCCACCGGGCAATATCTGTGAAAGATGATGACGGATATTGTCCTCGCTGAAAGTGTCTGCCACCAACTCGGGAACGAGCTCACGGTCGACGATGAGATTGACCAAAGAGATATACTTCACCCGCAACAGATGACGGCGCAGGAAGGAGATGAGACGAGGCAAGGGCGTTTCGTAGCATACCACCTGAGGCACCCCGAAAAGAGCTGTCTCCAAGGTTGCCGTCCCACTCGTCACCAACGCTGCAACGGCATGGGAAAGAAGGGGATAGGTGGCACCATAGACCACCCGTACGGGATGTCCCTCCACAAAACGGCTGTAATAGTCGGCAGGAATGCCCGGCGCTCCTGCCACAACCAGCTCGTAGTCGGCAGCAAAGGTAGCGGCGGCACGGAGCATGGCTGGGAGATTGTCCTTGATTTCCTGGCGGCGACTGCCTGCCAGCAGGGCGATGATGGGTTTGGAGCTGCGCTGGAAATGTCCATCGTAAGAGGCCCGGAACTCCTCCACCTCGTCGGCTGTGGGGTTGCCTACGTAGTGGATGGGGTAATGGTGCTTGCCCTCAAAGAACTCTACCTCGAAGGGAAGGATGGAGAAGAGCTCGTCCACATCGCGCCGGATATTCCGGATGCGGTATTCCTTCCATGCCCATATCTTGGGCGCAATATAGTAACAGACTGGTATTTGGGTATGGCGGTGAAGATAGGCGGCAATGTCGAGATTGAAGCCCGGATAGTCGACCAGTATCACCGCATCGGGCTGCCACCCTACGATGTCGCGCTTGCAACGGCGCATGTTGCTGAGAATGGTTGGCAGATGGAGCAAGACGGGAACGAAACCCATATATGCCAGCTCGCGATAGTGTCTGACAGGCTGACCTCCCTCTGCCGCCATCAGGTCGCCACCGAAGAAACGGAATTCTGCCTGAGGGTCGCACTGCCTGAGGGCACGCATCAGACGCGAGGCATGGAGGTCGCCGCTCGCCTCACCGGCTATCAGATAGTATTTCATAAGCCCCAACTGTTCATCTCGTCAATCATTCCGTAAGCTGTCACATCCATCGTCGTCGGTGTCACTGCCACGTAGCCGTTAGCCAAAGCCCAGCTGTCGGTATCTTCAGCCTCAGGCTCGTCGTTGGCATACTGACCCACCATCCAGTAATAGTCGTAACCGCGAGGATGGTGACATTTCACAACCTCTTTCTCCCACGTTCCGTAGCACATGCGGCATACCTTCACGCCCTTGAACGACGGCATAAGGGGGAAGTTGACGTTCAGACAGACACCAAAGGGAAGTCCACGATGCAACACCTCGTTGACAATACGAAGGATATAGGGGCGAAGGGGTGAGAAATCGGCATCGGCACTGTGGTCGCAGATAGAGAATGCCACCGAAGGGATATACTTCATGCAACCTTCCATCGCCACTCCCATCGTACCCGAATAGTGGGTGTTGACCGACGCATTGTCGCCATGATTGATGCCGCCGATAATCAGGTCGGGACGCTCACCCATCGGGCATAGACGGTTGAGAGCCATCTTCACACAGTCGACAGGTGTGCCGTTGCACGACCATATCTCGCCACCATCCCACTGCCTGCGAAGACGCAGCTTCAGAGGCATATTGGCGGAAAAAGCACAGGAGAACCCACTGCGGGCTGCCTCGGGAGCACACACTAACAGACGGGCTATCGGACTGAGCAGTTCTACCAGCTCCTGAATGCCCTTGGCTTGGTAGCCATCATCGTTGGAAATAAGGATGAAGGGTTTGTTCGAATTCATAAAAAATCTTCTTTGGGTGCAAAATTACGAAAAAAGATGTATTATTCAACTTTATATCATATTAATTTTGTATCTTTGTGCCCAAATATTCAGATAAAATGGGAAAAATCATCGCATTAGCCAATCAAAAAGGTGGCGTGGGCAAAACAACGACCACCATCAACCTGGCCGCTTCGCTCGCAACCCTCGAAAAGACTGTTCTCGTGGTGGACGCTGACCCCCAGGCAAACGCCTCCAGCGGTTTAGGTGTAGACATCAAGGATGTGGACTGCTCGCTCTACGAGTGCATCATCGACCGCGCTGACGTGAGAGACGCTATCTACACTACAGACATCGACGGACTGGACATCATACCCTCACACATCGACCTCGTGGGCGCTGAAATTGAGATGCTCAACCTTGACAACAGAGAGAAAGTCATCAAGGAACTGCTGCTACCCGTCAAGGATGACTATGACTACATACTGATTGACTGCAGCCCCTCGCTGGGTCTCATCACCGTGAACTCACTGACGGCTGCCGACTCGGTCATCATACCCGTGCAGTGTGAATATTTTGCACTCGAAGGTATCTCCAAGCTTTTGAACACCATCAAAATCATCAAGAGCAAACTCAACCCCGAACTGGAGATTGAGGGATTCCTGCTGACTATGTACGACTCGCGCCTGCGTCTTGCCAACCAGATCTATGACGAGGTGAAAAGACACTTCCAGGAACTGGTGTTCAAGACTGTCATACAGCGCAACGTCAAACTGAGCGAAAGCCCCAGCCACGGACTGCCCGTCATCCTTTACGATGCCGACTCTACCGGCAGCAAGAACCACCTGGCTCTGGCGAAGGAAATCATCAATAAGAATTAGGCAGGCTTGAGGGAAAAACTTCCGCAAACTCCTTTTAACTCCGCAAGTTGAGTACATGCGAACCAACGGTCACTGACCGAAGGGAAAAGTAAACTAAAAAAAGAAAAAATGGCTGTACATAAGAAATACGACAGAAACGTGCTGGGCAGAGGGCTCGACAACATAGGAAACGGAAGAGGACTGGATGCTCTCATCGATACCAGAGAGGTGAGAACACAAGGTTCCTCCAACCTCAACGAAATTGCACTCAGCCAAATCACTCCCAACCCCAACCAACCAAGAAGGGAGTTTGACGAAGAGGCTCTGCAGGAACTCGCCAACAGCATCAGAGAGATAGGCATCATCCAACCTATCACGCTCAGACAGATGGAAGACGGCAGATTCCAAATCATTGCAGGAGAAAGACGATGGAGAGCATCGCAGATAGCAGGACTCAACACCATTCCTGCTTACATAAGAACCGTACAGGACGAAAGCGTCATGGAAATGGCGCTCGTGGAGAACATCCAACGAGAAGACCTCAACGCCATCGAAATAGCACTGGCTTACGAACATCTGGCTGAAACAACAGGCATGACACAAGAGAAAATCTCAGAAAGGGTGGGAAAAAGCAGAACAGCTGTAACCAACTACATGAGACTGCTCAAACTGCCGGCACAGGTGCAGATGGCTCTGAAAAACAAAGTCATCGACATGGGACATGCCAGAGCTCTGCTCGCACTCGACAGCCCGAGTATGCAAATCAAACTGTTCAAGGAAATAGAAAAGAACGGATACTCGGTAAGAAAGGTGGAAGAGATGGTGCAGATGCTCAAAAACGGTGAGGACATACCTGCCGTCAAGAAAAAAATCACGGCACAAAACCAACTGCCAGAGGAGTTTACACTGCTCAAAGACAGACTGGCAAGCTTCTTCGATGCCAAAGTGCAGATGACCTGCTCGCCCAAGGGGAAAGGAAAAATCAGCATCTCCTTCGACAACGAGGAGCAGCTGGAACGTATCATGCACGCCCTCGACGGCACCAAACAGAATGGATAAAAGCATGCAGCATTTCCAGGCATATTGCAGAGCTCTGATAGGTATCATCCTGCTGCTCACGGCTGCCACGACCGCACGAGCTGAGCAACAAGACTCACTGAAGCTGACCGATACAGCAACCATCGGGACGCAAAGCAAGACTGTCGGGACGCAAAGCAAGAACAAACCCGCAGCTGACAGCCTGCTGAACATCCAGACTGAAAGCAACGACTCGCTGCTCATGCCCCGACTGAAGAAACCCAAACGAGACTGGTCGAACTGGCGACCCGACCCTAAAAGGGCTCTCTGGTTGGCTCTCGTACTGCCAGGAGGAGGACAGATTTACAACAGAAAATACTGGAAACTGCCCATCATCTACGGTGGATTCATGGGATGTGTCTACGCCATGAACTGGAACAATATGATGTACAGAGACTACTCACAGGCTTATCTCGACATCATGGACAGTGACCCGAACACCTGCAGCTACAACAAGTTCCTCCACCTCGGCAACAAGATAGACGCATCGAACGAGGAAAGATACAAAGAGATTTTCAAAAAGAGAAAAGACAGGTACCGCAGATGGAGAGACATGAGCTTCTTCTGCCTTATCGGAGTTTACGCTCTCTCCGTCATCGATGCATACGTCGATGCCGAGCTCTCAGAATTTGACATATCCAAAGACCTCACACTCAGGGTGGAACCTACGGTCATCAACAACCAACAGAACAACACTCTGCCAGCAGCCGCCATCGGAAACGCCGCCTCGCACAGCGGAACATCGCTCGGATTGCAATGCAGCCTGAATTTCTGAAACATGAAGACCCCCGACTTCCCCGGACTGGCAATACTCCCTAACATACAAAAAACCTGACAAACAATACACCCAACAAACAATAATACCCAACCAATAATCATCAAAAATATATTTCAACATCAACATGACCAAAAATACCATCATCCTCTCTCTCGCACTGCTGCTGGGATGCGCCCTCAGCGCACAGGCACAGAACGACCCAGAGGATAACGAAATAACCGTCACCGACAACGACGGAAACAGCGAACAGATTGAACTGCCCGAAGCTCTGACACACGACCTGGACAGTCTCATGAACCTGTACCTCGCCAAACAATATCTCAACGAGGACGAAAACTGCCAGATGAAGGATGTCAACCCCTTCTTTGAAAAAGAGGTATACATCGACAGACTGGCACGCATTCCCAGCGTCATTGAGATGCCATATAATAATGTGGTGCAGAAATTCATTGACAGATATACCGGACGACTGAGACACTCCGTCAGCTTCATGCTGGGCGCATCCAACTTCTACATGCCTATCTTTGAAGAGGCACTCGAAACATACGGACTGCCGCTGGAACTGAAATACCTGCCCGTCATCGAATCGGCACTCAACCCTACCGCCGTTTCGAGAGTGGGAGCTACAGGACTATGGCAGTTCATGCTCGCTACGGGAAAACAGTACGGACTGAACGTCAACTCGCTCGTGGATGAAAGAAGAGACCCCGTCAAGGCTTCATACGCCGCAGCCAGATACCTGAGCGACCTCTATAAGGTGTTCGGCGACTGGAACCTCGTGATTGCAGCATACAACTGCGGACCCGACAACATCAACAAGGCCATCAAACGCTCGAACGGAGAAAAGGACTATTGGAAAATCTATCCACATCTGCCTAAAGAAACACGAGGATATGTGCCCGCATTCATCGCAGCCAACTACGTGATGACCTACTATTGCGAACATAACATCTGCCCCATGAGAAGCCAGCTGCCTGCCAAGACAGACACCATCATGGTGAGCAAGAACGTACACCTGGAGCAGGTGGCTGCCGTCTGCAACATCGACATGCAGCAACTCAGGGCTCTCAACCCTACCTACAGACGAGACGTGATTCCGGGAGCAACGGAACTGCTCTGCCTCAGACTGCCACAATCAGAGATTGGCAAATTCATCGACAACGAAGATTCCATATACAACTATAAAACAGACTCGCTGCTGACCAAAAGAACGGAAGTGGCCGTCAACGAAACAGAAACAGCCAGCAAACGAACCTCTGGAAGAAACAGCAGGAAAAGGGCAAGGACCGTCACCATCAGACAAGGACAGACGCTCTCCGAAATAGCCCGGAAAAACGGCACCACCGTTGCCAAACTGAAAAAGCTCAACGGCATCAAGGGAACCAGCATCAGAGCGGGTAAGAAACTAAGGGTAAGATAACTTAAAAGATTGAGATTATGAACGAGGAGCAATTATCAAGAGAGGCTGCCGACGACAAAATGATCAATGATGCCTTCGAACATCTCTTGCAGACGTACACCGCATCCAGACACAGGCAGAAAGTAGACGATATCACCAAGGCTTTCAACTTCGCACGCCAGGCACACAAAGGTGTCAGACGCCTGTCGGGCGAACCGTATATCATGCACCCCATCGCCGTGGCACAGATTGCCTGCGAGGAGGTGGGACTCGGCTCCGTCAGCATCTGCTCGGCTCTCCTGCACGATGTCGTCGAAGATACCGACTATACCACCGAGGATATTGAAAACATCTTCGGACCAAAGGTGGCACAAATTGTGGATGGTCTCACCAAAATCAGCGGTGGCATATTCGGACAACAGGCATCGGCACAGGCAGAGAACTTCAAGAAACTGCTGCTGACCATGAGCGATGACATCAGAGTTATTCTCATCAAGATTTGCGACCGACTGCACAACATGAGAACGCTGGAAAGCCAACCTGCCAACAAACAATACAAAATTGCTGGTGAAACTCTTTACCTCTATGCTCCACTCGCCAACCGACTGGGTCTCAACCGCATCAAAACAGAACTGGAAGACCTGAGCTTCAGATACGAACATCCCGAGGAATATCTCTCCATACAGAAAAAACTGGCATCCACTCAGGAGTCCCGACACGAACTCTTCGACCAGTTTACACAACCTATCGAGGAGTCGCTGCAGAAGATGGGCATCTCATACGAAATCAAGGAAAGAATCAAAAGCCCCTACTCCATCTGGAACAAGATGCAGAACAAACACGTGACCTTCGAGGAGATTTATGACATACTGGCGGTGCGCATCATCTTCAAACCCAAAATAAGGGAGGATGAAATCAACGAATGCTTCGGCATCTATGTCGCCATCAGCAAGATTTACAAGTCACACCCCGACCGCCTGCGCGACTGGCTCAACCACCCGAAAGCCAACGGCTATCAGGCACTACACGTCACCCTCATGTCCAAACAGGGAAGATGGATTGAGGTGCAGATACGAAGCGACAGAATGGACGAAATAGCCGAACAGGGATTTGCCGCACACTGGAAATACAAAGAGGGCGAGGTAGGAGAAATAACGGAGGACGAAGGAGAACTGAATGAATGGCTGCATACCATCAAGGAGATTCTCGACGACCCACAACCGAATGCCATCGACTTCCTCGATGCCATCAAACTGAACCTCTTTGCATCTGAGATTTTCGTCTTCACACCCAAAGGCGAAATCAAGACCATGCCCGCAGGATGTACTGCCTTAGACTTTGCCTTCTCCATACATACCTTCCTCGGTAGCCATTGCATCGGGGCAAAGGTCAACCACAAACTGGTACCCCTCAGCCATAAACTGCAGAGCGGCGACCAGGTGGAGATTCTGACATCCAAGTCGCAACACGTACAGCCTTCATGGGTCAACTTTGTTTCTACCGCCAAGGCAAAGGCAAAGATTCAGGCGGTACTCAGAAGGGACGGCAAGGCTGTACAGAGACAGGGAGAACAGACCCTCAACGACTTCCTCTCTGCCAACAACATCACGCTCTCCAACGAAATCATTGCCCAACTGGCTGCCTTCCATGACGTAGCTACCCCTGATGCCTTTTTCCAGGCACTGGGAGAAAAAACGATCATACTGGGAGAAAAGGACGTGGACGAACTGAACGGCAAGAAAAAGAAACAGGGCACCTCCAAAGGCTGGAGAAAATTCGTGCCTTTCCTCGGCAACAAACAAAAGGAGGAAAAGGAAGAGCAGCCACAGCTATTCATCGTTCCCGAGAAATTCAACCGCAAGAAACCTATCTTCATCACCGACGACAATATCCGTCAGTATAAGTTCGTCAGCTGTTGTCACCCCATACCGGGAGATGACATACTCGGCTTCATCGACAGCAAGAACCAGATTGAGATTCACAAACGCGACTGCCCCGTGGCTGCCAAACTGAAGACAAGCTACGGCAACAGAATTCTGGATGCCAAATGGGACATGCACAAGAAACTCTTTTTCGACGCAACCCTTCAGATGCAGGGCATCGACCGTATCGGACTGCTCAACGAGGTGACTCAGGTTATCTCACAACAACTGAACGTGAACATCCATACGGTGAACATCACCTGCGACGAGGGTATCTTCAACGGTGTCTTTGAACTGCGCGTTCACGACAGAGATGATGTCAAGGAGATTATGGACAACCTGAAGAAAGTGTCCGACCTCAAAGAGGTAAAACAGATACTCTAACATCACTTCCGCAAGCAGATAAAGTAAGAGAAGAGAAAAGTGACCACACTTTCATACAACAAATCAAATCATCAAAAAACTACAATGAAAAAACTGATTCTACTGACCCTTGCACTCCTCGCAGTCATGCAGGTGAGTGCCGCAAACAAGTATGATAATCCCGACACCATCGTTGTTGCACGTGACGGTACGGGCGAATTCAGAACCGTGGAAGAGGCTATCGAAGTATGCCGCGCTTTCATGGAATACCACAAGGTTATTTTCGTGAAAAAGGGCACATACAAGGAAAAACTAATTGTGCCACAATGGCTCACCAACATCGAGATTCTCGGGGAAGACCGCGACAATACCATCATCACATACGACGACCATGCCAACATCCGCTCGGCGGAACGCCCCAACGGAATTGGTACGTTCAGGACTTACACACTCAAAGTGCAGGGGAGCCGAATCACGCTGAAGAATATCACCATCGAGAACAATTCTGCCCGACTGGGACAGGCAGTGGCACTGCATACCGAGGGCGACCAGCTGACCTTCATCAACTGCCGTTTTCTGGGACATCAGGACACCATCTTTACCGGTACGCCTGGCACACGTCTGCTCTTCACCGACTGCTATATCGAGGGTACTACCGACTTCATCTTCGGTCCTGCTACTGCCTGGTTCGAGAATTGCGAGATTCACAGCAAAGCCAACTCGTACATCACGGCAGCCTCTACTCCCGCCGACCAGACCTACGGCTATGTCTTCAGCAACTGTCGCCTGACCGCCGATGAGGGTATCACTAAAGTGTACTTAGGAAGACCGTGGCGCGACTACGGCTACACGCTGTTCATGAACTGCATCCTCGGCAATCATATCCGTCCCGAGGGCTGGCATCACTGGCAGAAAGAGCGCGAACAGACCGCCCGTTACATAGAGTACAACAATACAGGTGAAGGCTCAGACATCTCCAAGCGCGTGGCATGGAGCAAACAGCTGAGCAAGAAGGAAGCAGCAAAGATTACTCGCCAAGAAGTGATTGGATGGTAACTAATAGAACCTACTAAAATAAGTGGCAACAACCTGACGGTTATTGCCACTTTCGTTATCCGAACGAATCGTCCCTTCAAAAACCAAACCTGAAAGGAAAATGAAGGGCACACTTGCCCATTGATAAACACATGTTAACCTAAATCACTATGATAGATAATCACGAAAAACACGGCTTCACAGTCATGCTGCTCATGTTGTATTTTTTGCATGGTATCGTTGTTATTTCTGATCGGGTTCTGCTCCTTCCGTAACGGCTCCTTCCGGATTGTCACCGCCGTTTCTGTCAGGACGCTTGATGCGAGGCTGTCCCATCTTTCGACGCTCTGCCTTATCTTTCTGGTAGGCATCGTACTGCTCAGGTGTGAACAGTTTTTGAAGCTCTGCCTCGTATGCCTCTAATTGGGAAGCACGTTCTTTCTGCCGTTCTTCACGCATCTGCTGCATCTTGTCTTCAGGCACCTTCTTCTTGCTGTTAGCCTCTACCTCCGGAGCCTTGATGCTGTCGTTGTGCACAGCGGCACGAGCCTTCATGGGGCGCTGAGGACGCTGGGCAAAGAAGTTGCGGCCTAACACTCCTGCATATTTCGTATTCAGCACAAGGAGCTTGGCTGTCTGCTGCTCGTCGAGAGAATAGCGTTTGGCTGTTGCCTCTGTCATGCGCTTCACCATCTGCTGGTTGTCCAGCTTTCCTGTACGTCCGGGCATTCGTCTGCCGGGAGCATTCATCGGACGGTTTACACCGGTCGTTTCCTGAGTCTGTGTTCCTTCGCCTTCCTTCAAATCCTGTGCTGATACAGGCAGCGCCAAGGTCAAGGCGGCAGTCATCGTGAAAAACATTTTTTTCATCATAAACATACTGTTTTCGTTGGTTATGTATCTGTTCTTTGCAAGCTTGTTGCTGTTTCTATGACGATATGAAAAAGTGAAGGTTTAAGCGAAAAAGGCAAAAAAAAGACTTTTTTAGTTCTTTAATATTCATTTGCTTGCTTTTTTGATAGAGAATCGGAGGATTTCACGTAACTTTGCAAAAAAAAACAGACCGACATGAAACACCTATGCTTGATATGCCTGTCAGCAGTATTCGCCCTCTGCCAATGCAGCAGGCATTCAGAACAGGCAGAACCACCTCAGACACAGAGCATCGACACCATTCCGATGCTGATACTGCAGATCCAGAAATGCAGCCGCCTTTATACTGCCGAATACAACATCCACAAGATTGTGACGCACAACGACGAGAAACGCCTCAAGGGTAAGGTTTTCAGCAAAAGCTTCGACCTGAAGATGCCCGTGGGCGACAGAAAGATAGCCATCCCTATCCATGCTCGTCTCAAGGCTTTTATCGACTTCTCACATTTCTCTCAGGACAATGTGGACATCAGAAACGGAAAGATTACCATCTGGCTGCCCGACCCACAGGTGGAAATGACCAGCAGCAAGGTGGAGCAGGAGAAAATCAAGGAGTTTGTATCCATCACCCGCTCCAGACACACCGACGAGGAGATGGCAGCCTACGAACTGCAGGGCAGGCAGGCTATCATCAACAGCATTCCGGAACTGGGTATCGTTGAGACGGCCAGAGAAAATGCAGCGCACGTGCTCATTCCCATGATAGAACAGATGGGCTTCCGACAGGAGAACATCACCATCGCCTTCCGAAAAGACTTCAACCCAGGAACACTGGGCAAAAACCTCCTTTCTATCCAACGAACCAACCGATAATCCAAGCAATGACACCACTATTCAAGACCCTCCGCTTCAAACTCATCATGGCATCGGCTATGCTGATAGCCCTTGTCGCCGTGGTGACCTATCTGTATTTCCAACTGAAGGAAACAAAGGTAGAGCTGACAGACAACACCTCCATCGACATCACACCACAGCAGATACAGTCCATCAAAGCCATCGGCGAATGGGAGTTCCTTTCCATCACCAACGAAGAGATGATTGACACCGTCAGAAGGGGCATCTTCAGCGACGACCATCTGGTGCGCATCTACCACGGCACCATGCGACTGGGCATCAACCTGCAGCAGGCTCACCCCGGATGGATTCAGACCAAAGGCGACAGCATCGTCATGACACTCCCTCCCATCACTCTTCTCGACAACGATTTCATCGACGAGACACGCACCCAGTCTTTCTTCGAAAGCGGCACCTGGTCGGGCAGAGACAGGGAAGCCATGTACAAAAGAGCTTATCAGCGCATGCTGTCTACCGGACTGTCGGAAGCCAACATCCAAACGGCACAGACCAATGCTCAGGTTCACTTCCACAAGATGTTGACCGCGATGGGGTTCAACCACATTGCCATTCA
>CAMAHD010000091.1 GCA_945834405.1 uncultured Prevotella sp.
GGAACGACCGTGATCACCATAGATAACAAAAACTATTCAAACTCCGATTCAAATTGTAGTGCCGCGGGAGTACTGCCACCATCATCCCTGTATTATCTACTGACTGAACAGGGGGTCGACGAAGTCAAAGCTGTCGCCTCTTTTTTCTATGATGTCTTTCTCTACAAGTACCCTCTTGTTGCGTGTGATAGTCTGCGGGCCACACAAGTGATAGCGATTGGAATGCCGACATCTTTTTTGCGTCATTCCTCACCCTTTATTACCCTTCATTGCATGCACTTCTGCTACCGCTCAACAACATGCGCATAGGCAGTGAGAACTTATGTAAAACAAAGGAGATAACATACACCTCCAAACCATCTTGACCCTATGACAATTTGCAGGATGATACGGTAGCACCCAAACAAATCTTCGGTAGCACCCAAACAAATCTTCGTCAGCACTCAACGGAATCTTTGACTGCGCTCAAAGAAACATTCGTCAGCACTCACGATAGCTACTCATGTTGACTTCCATCAATCACTACGTCCCTTTGACGCTGCCATTATAGCTACTTTGTAGGGCTCATATGATGCATCTCAACCAACTGCACATTCACCATCATAAAAAAATGGAGGTAAATGCCTGTAAAGACACTTACCTCCAAGTCAATTTGCTTGTCCTGAATGGTTCAGAACGTGATGAAAATCATTCTTTTGTCTATGAATGATTGCTGTGAATGATTCTATCGATGAATGATTGCTATGAATGATTCTGTCGATTATTTGTCAAGGAGAATCTTCATCATTTCTACTGCAGCCTTGGCAACGGAAGTACCGGGACCGAAGATGGCAGCTACGCCAGCCTTGTAGAGGAAGTCGTAGTCTTGTGCAGGAATCACACCACCGGCAATCACCATGATGTCTTCACGGCCGGCTTTCTTCAGCTCGTCAATAAGCTGAGGAATGAGCGTCTTATGACCAGCAGCCAGTGACGATACACCAACCACGTGGACATCGTTCTCGACAGCCTCACGGGCAGCCTCGGCAGGAGTTTGGAACAATGGGCCCATATCTACGTCGAAACCGCAGTCGGCATAACCCGTTGCAACAACCTTGGCTCCACGGTCATGTCCATCCTGACCCATTTTGGCGATGAACACACGTGGACGACGGCCTTCCTGTTTTGCGAACTCTTCGGTCAGCTGGCAAGCCAACTCGAAGTCTTTATCGTTCTTGCTTTCTGATGAATACACGCCTGAAATGGTTCTGATGACAGCTTTATAACGACCTACAATCTCTTCGCAGGCATCACTGATTTCTCCCAGTGTACAACGCAGTTTGGCACACTCGATGGCATGAGCCAACAGGTTGCCTTCTCCTGTACGCACGCACTCTGTCAGAGCCGCCAATGCCTTCTTGCAAGCCTCTTCGTCGCGAGCGGCACGCACTTTGGCAAGACATTCCTCCTGCTGCTTGCGAACGGCGGTGTTGTCCACCTCCAGGATGTCAATAGGATCTTCATGGTCCAAACGGTATTTGTTCGTACCAACGATGGTCTGTACACCACTGTCGATACGTGCCTGAGTGCGGGCGGCAGCCTCCTCGATACGCATCTTGGGTACACCCGTTTCGATAGCTTTTGCCATACCGCCGAGCTTCTCGATTTCCTGGATATGCTCCCAGGCCTTGTGTACCAGCTCGTTGGTGAGTGACTCTACATAGTATGAACCAGCCCATGGGTCGATATGCTTGCAGACCTTGGTCTCGTTCTGGATGTAAATCTGTGTGTTACGGGCGATACGAGCAGAGAAGTCTGTAGGCAGTGCGATAGCCTCGTCGAGAGCGTTGGTATGCAGTGACTGTGTATGACCCAGCACGGCAGCCATTGCTTCGATACAGGTGCGTCCCACATTGTTGAAGGGGTCCTGTTCGGTAAGCGACCAACCTGAAGTCTGTGAGTGGGTGCGGAGGGCGAGCGACTTGGGGTTCTTGGCACCAAAGCTCTTGACAATCTTAGCCCACAGCAGACGGCCGGCACGCATCTTGGCTATTTCCATGAAGTGGTTGACACCGATAGCCCAGAAGAAAGACAGACGGGGAGCGAAAGCATCCACATCGATACCGGCATTGACACCGGCACGCAGATACTCCATACCGTCAGCCAGGGTATATGCCAGCTCGATGTCTGCGGTAGCACCAGCCTCTTGCATGTGGTAGCCGGAGATGGAGATGGAGTTGAACTTCGGCATATTCTGAGACGTATACTCGAAGATGTCTGCGATAATCTTCATGGAGAATGCGGGCGGGTAGATATAAGTATTACGCACCATGAACTCCTTGAGGATATCGTTCTGGATGGTACCAGCCATTTCTTCCAGTTTGGCTCCCTGTTCCAGACCTGCCACGATATAGAAGGCGAGGATGGGGAGTACCGCTCCGTTCATGGTCATGGAGACGGACATCTTGTTGAGAGGGATACCATCAAAGAGCACCTTCATGTTCTCTTCGTTACAGATGCTCACGCCAGCCTTACCTACGTCACCTACTACGCGCTCGTTGTCGGGGTCGTAGCCACGGTGTGTGGGCAGGTCGAAGGCAACGGACAGACCTTTCTGTCCGGAAGCGAGGTTGCGGCGATAGAAGGCATTAGACTCTTCGGCAGTAGAGAATCCGGCATACTGACGGATGGTCCAAGGACGGAAGGGGTACATCATGGAGTACGGACCGCGGAGGAAAGGAGGAATACCGGCAGTGAAGTCGAGATGTTCCATGCCCTCCAGGTCTTCCTTGGTATAAACGGGTTTCACTTCGATGTGTTCGGGCGTCTTCCAGTTGGGAACGATGCCGTTTTCCTTTTGCCATGCGGCACCATCGGTAGCTTGGATGCCAGCAAATATATCAATATCTTTAAAATTCTTTCTCATGACTGTTACGGTTTATTAGATTCCCAACTTCTGGTTATATTCCTTGAGTGTCTCGAGTACGTTGCACTTCACGTGAACGAAGTTCTCAATGCCTGCTGCTTTCAGTTCGTCGCTGCAGGCAGGAGCTCCGGCTACGATGAACATGGCACGGTTGTTGAGATACTGGAAGGCGGGGATGGCGTAAGTGGCATATTCATCATCGCTTGAGCAGAGCACAACGATGTCGGCACCAGCCTTGAGAGCAGCATCGACACCTTCTTCAACGCTGCTGAATCCGAGGTTGTCGATAATCTTGTAACCGGCACAGGCAAGGAAGTTGGAGCTGAACTGGGCGCGAGCCTGACGCCATGCAAGGTTACCGATGGTCAGCATGAACGCAACGGGCACCTTGCCACTCTGTTCAGTCTGCAGGCGCAACTGTTCATAGTCGGCAGCCAGGCGAGTAGACTGAATGGCCTTGAAGGCATTTTCACTGGCATTGTCGGTCTTGCATCCGCACTTGCATCCGCAAACGGGTTGCTTGCCGTCAGATTTCTCCGTAAAGTTAGGGAACTGGTTGGTTCCGAGGAGGAACTCCTTGCGCTTGGCAGCATCTCCGTGGCGTTTGGTGTTGGTGGCGTTGATGTCATCCTGAACACTGCCAGCCTTGACGGCAGCGAGGAATCCGCCTTCGTCCTCCACCTTCAGGAACAGCTTCCATGCCGCATCGGCGAGGCTGTTGGTCAGCTCTTCGATGAAATATGAGCCAGCCGATGGGTCAACCACCTTGTCGAAATGGCTCTCTTCCTTGAGCAGCAACTGCTGATTGCGTGCGATACGCTCGGAGAAGTCTGTAGGAGTCTCGTAAGGAGCATCGAAAGGAGTAACGACGATTGAATAGACACCTGCGAGTGCTGCACTCATGGCTTCGGTCTGCGTGCGAAGCAGATTGACGTAGCTGTCAAAGAGTGTCAGGTTGTATGAGGTTGTGGTGGCATTGACGCACATCTTGCAGGCGCAATCGCACTTGGGTTCGTACTGGCGTACGATTTCAGCCCAAAGCATACGTGCGGCGCGGAATTTGGCAATCTCCATGAAATAGTTCTCAGAGATACCCATGTTGAACTTGATTTTCGAAGCAGCGAGGGTAGGTTCAACTCCAGCCTCGACCAGTTGGGTCAGATACTCGTTACCCCAAGCCAGTGCATATCCGAGTTCCTGAACGATATATGCTCCGGCGTTGTTCAGAGACACCGTGTTGACGCTGATACAACGGAAGTGGCGATAATCTTTCAGCACCTCTGTCAGTTCGGCGGCAATGCTGAGTAGGGCAGAAGTGTCCTTGCCGTTCATGACCATCTTTTCGATGGGGTCCCAGTCGACAGAGCCGTAAATCTTGTCCTTGTCATATCCTTTCTCCTCGAAGTAGGCAGTCAGGATGCGTGCGAGTTCTACGGAATGTCTCTTGCAGGTAGAGAAGTTCAGGTCGACACACTCGCAGTAGATGTCATTGAGAAGGGTCCTGACGAACTCTTCGCTGACGCAGTCGCCCGGAATACGGAAGCCGAGTGAGTCAACGCCCTTGTTCAGCACGTCGAGAGCTTTGGCATTGGCAGCCTTGGCATCTGCTGCATCGATGTTCTGGCGAACATACCACACATTGTTGTCTTTCTTGTTTCCTCGAACGAATGGAAATTCTCCGGGAAGCGCATCTGGGGTTTTGAGTTTCAGTACATCCTCCCTGCGGTAGAATGGCTGCACGTTAAAACCTTCGTTGGTTCTCCACACTAACTTCTTTTCAAAGTCAGCTCCCTTGAGGTCGACTTGGATTTTGTCGAGCCACTCTTGGGTCGTCGGAGCCGTGAATTCGGCAAAGAGTTTCTCTTTGTTGTTTGACATAGCTTTTATCGTTTTTTATTTTAAAAGTATTTGAATTGTCCTGTATAAAAGGTGCATAAATTAATGCAAAGGTAATTATAATTTCTAAAATGGCAATGTTTTCTCTGAAAATGTGCTGTTAAAAATTATTTAAGCCGTCATTTCTTCATGCTTATCGTCAATTGTAGATAAAATCAAGGAACCAAATGCCAACTTACGTTAAATCCTTTGTGCCAATTACTTTTTTTTATATCTTTGCAAACTGTTATAAAGATAGCTGAAATAACATTCAATTAATTATAATATCATTGAAATTTTTATGAAACTGACAAAATCATTATTGCTCGGTGGACTGTTGATGGGAGCGTCATCGGCTTTTGCAGCCAAAAGCCATGTTATTCTCACGACACCAGAAGAATACCAGATTATGCATATATCGCCTAACGGCAAGTGGGCGTGTGGTGTTTATTCCGACTATTCGTATACCATATACGGATTCAGATGGAATCTGGAAAGTGGTAAGATAGACCTTCTCAGTACTGTAGACCCTTCAGAGGCATGGGCTATTGCCGACGACGGTACTATATGTGGAACGTTCTCTACCAATCAGCTGACCTCTAATCATAATAAGGTGGCTGTGCCCGGATATAATAAGAAAGGTGTATGGACAGCCGTTGAGATGCCCGAAGGCGTGTCGCCCAACGGTTCGGGTTCTGGCATCTCGCCCGATGGACATGCCATGACCGGTTATGTCGTTGTCAATGATATTTACAAAGCGTTTATATGGAGAGACGGAAAGCTGGAATATTCCATTCCCAGCAAGAGCCACGCCATTCCTTATGCCATCGCTCCCGACGGAAAGAGTGCGACGGGATGGATGCAGTTGTACAACCGTGCTGCCACTTTGTGGAAACAGGATGGAACGTACGAGAAACTCTCCGACCTGGAGTCGCCCTGGAGTGCCGGCCGTTGCTACAGCAGTGATGGAAAGACCCTGCTCTTTTGGGGAGGATGGGACTCCAGCCGCAATGACCATAACTACCTGCTGTGTCTCTACGATATGGAGACAGGCGAGAAGAGTTACATACCTACCGTCTATCCGGAAAGCGGTCTTGACCTTTTCAGTATCAGCGACAACGGTATTGTAGTAGGTACGGAGGCTGATGACCGTTATGCTTTCGTATATGCTGACGGCAAGCCTCAGCTGGCAGTGAACTATCTGAAGGACAAGGGTGTCGATTTGAGCGAGCTGGACGTCCTGACGCTTGAGGGCGACTCCATCCCCATGGTCTTCCGTGCCCAGGGTATTTCTGCTGATGGAAAGACGATGGGTCTTATCTATTACAACAACAATGGTGGCATGCAGTCGGCAGTGGTGATACTGGACAAGGATATGAGCCACTGTCCTCCCACTGATGTTGCAGCCAGAGCTTTGAACCGTGTGGATGTAGTACGTCTGACATGGGTTCCCATGCCGGGAGCTGAAGGTATCAGCGGATATAATGTCTATCGCGATGGAGTCAAGCTGAACAGCACTCCCATTGAAGGTACAGTCTATTATGACGAAGGTGTCAAGCCGGGTCAGTATCAGTATGTAGTGGCAGCCGTCTTTACCGACGGAACCGAGGTGAAGGCAGAAGGTGTGGACATGGAGATGAAAGACATCGCCATGCAGAAACCGCTTGCTCTCTTTGCCCGTCAGAAAGGTGTCAACAGCACTCTCGTACAGTGGCAGCAGCCGTTGAGCAACTATATCGTGCTCAGTTATGCTGATGACGACAATGCCAACTTGGAGGGCTTCGGCATCAGTCTCGATGGTATTCGTTTTGAGAGTGCCATCCGTGTGGACAAGGCAGATATGAAATATTATGGCAAGGATGCCGAGTTGACCCAGGTGACCTTCTTCCCCATGAGTGAACAGAAAGAGTGGAAGCTCAATGTCTATACACGTGACGAGCAAGGTGCTCTGAAACTCCTGCACACCCAGGCTGTTACCCAGAAGCTTCAGCTGAAGGAGCGCAATATGATTGTACTCACTGAGCCATTGGTTCTGCCCGAAGGCGAACTGATTGTTTCTGTCGAATGTATGGTTGAACAGGCTTCCGAGAGCGTCATCGGCATGGACTACGGTCGTGTGAATGCTGGCTATGCCGACTTGGTTCGTCTGTCGGGCGAAGATGAGGATTTCTATTCTCTCTACGATGCTACTACAGCAACCGGTTATCCTCTGTTTACCACCTGGATGATTGATGCCATCATCAAGCCCATAGGACTGACCGAGGAGAACGATATAGACCACGTGAAGAACTATGTGGTGAGCTGCGATGGCAAACAGGTTGCCACCGTTGAGGGCGACTGCCTGCAGACTGTGGTGCCTTCACTGACAGATGGAGCGCACGTGATAGGTGTGAAAGCGGTTTATACCAACAACTCCGAATCGGATGTTGCCGAGATTACAGCGGATATCAAGGGCAATTACCTGCCAGTCAGTCAGATAAAAGTAGATGTGGATGGTCAGGTTGCCACTGTCAACTGGGAGACTCCTGTTGATGAAGACGTTACCGAGATAGGCTATTCTACCGGCGTTGCACGCACCGATGCCTATAATGGAGTGAAGGGTCCACAGGACAACAACTACGGACTGATGGCTGGTGTCATCTTCCCTTATACCAGATTTCAAGGTTATGAGGGTTACCTCTTTGACAGCTTCAATTTCTATCCTACCACTGACGCCGTTTTCACCTTCATGCTCTTGAAAGACGGTCAGATGATAGCCGAGGTAGAGGCAGATGATTATCAGCTGAACAGTTGGAACTATGTGAAACTGGATACACCCATCAGCATCGACAAGAACTCTGACTACATGCTGGTGCTCGACTGCTATGACGTAGAACCTGCCCAGGCACCTCTTGCTATTGACAAAGCCACAGCCATCAGTGGCCAGACCGACCTCTATTCGCTTGACGGCGAATCATGGTCGTCCATCATCGATGCCAACATTACCGGCAACTGGCTCCTTTCGTTCACAGTGAAGAATCAGGAAGCAGAGCCTGTCACCGTCAGCGGCTACGATGTTCGCATCGACAACGACAAGAAGAATGCAGAGACCATCACCGACAACCGTTTTGTCTACACGGCTACCGACAACTTCGTGGGACGTCACGAGGTGAATGTAGATGTCATCTATCCTACACGTGAGGAAAGCGTGAAGACAGAGCCCGTGGTTATTGAGGTGTTCGATACCGGCATCAGTGGCGCATCTGCCGATGTTGTCAAGCTCATTTATGCAGGTAACACGCTCTCAGCAGAAGGCGGTCAGGTGAAGGATATCACGCTCTATGCCATCGACGGTCGTACCGTTCGTTCTGCGGCTGGCAACCAGCTGTCTTTGGGAAGCATCCAGAGCGGTATTTACTTAGTGGCAGTCAAGCAAGCTGACGGTCAGGAACTGACTAAGAAGATAGAAATAAGACGCTAAACGGCGATGCACGAGGCGTCTACAAGCATCTGTGCATGAAACCATTTGCAACCATTGTCTATACGGACAGCAATACTCTGCCCCCATTGTCGGGAAAGAGTTTCTTCCACAGCGAGGCGCTCTTTCGTATCTACGAAAAGACGCCTCGCCTGAGACCCTACATGGCGGTGGTTTGCAACCATGAGGGAAAAGAATTGGCCCATCTGCTGGCAGTAGTCCGCATGAGGGCCTCTTTCTTTCCACCTCTTATATATATGCACGCGCGCATACATGGCGAAGGCGATTATGCCGAGCATCTGGATGCCGCGAAGCGCGAAGAGTTGTTTGGAGAGATGGTGCGTATGCTCACTGCTCAGCTCCAGTTGAAGGTGCTCTATGTAGAAATCAGCAATCTGGACCAAAAGATGTTTGCCTATAAGCATCTGAGGCAGGCCGGCTTCTTTCCCGTGAAGTGGATGAGCATTCACAACTCCCTGCATAGCAAGCGTCCCGAAGAGCGTGTCAGCAACAAACTACTTCAAAGAGTAGAGAAGGCACGAGAAAAGGGCGTGATTGCCAAACAGGTGGAAACAGACGAGGAGTTTGCTGATTTCATCCGTCTGCTTCGCCGTCACAACAGACTGAAACTGCGCCGCTTCATACCTCACGAGCAGTTCTTCCGTCATCTCAGGGATGCCAATCAGGGCAAACTCTTTATTACCTATCTTCGTGACAAAGCCATAGGCTGTTGTGCCTGCGCCCTTTCGGGCAACAATATCTACCTCTGGTATTCGGCTTTCCTGCGCAAGACCTATCTCGTCTACCATCCTGATACTTTCACTGTATGGAATACCATCAAGTGGGCATACGAGGAACATTATGACCATATCGTTTTTATGGATGTCGGTTTGCCTTTCATGCAGAATCCTTTTCGTGACTTCATCCTCAGTTTCGGCGGCAAACCTGTCAGTACGCTCAGATGGTTTCGTCTTTCTTTCGGATGGCTGAACAAATGGCTGGAGTTTTTCTTCACCCATTTGTAAGGACGGCAGCAAGGAAAACGCAGCTGCCTCATCCTTCCTCAACAACAGAAATAAACATTATTCTAAATAACCTAACAACTACACAACTATGAAAATCTTTCCGATGCTTTTCGCTGCAGCACTCTGCAGCACAGCTGTGCAGATGAATGCCCAGCAGTCATGGACGGCAGACAACGGAAACGGTACCTTTACCAATCCGCTGTTTTATGACGAATTTTCCGACCCCGACATACTGAGGGTGGGAGACGACTATTATCTGGCTGGCACCACGATGCACACTGTCCCGGGAGTCAACATCCTCCATTCCAAGGATCTCGTCAACTGGGAGCAGGTGAGTTATTGTTTCGACCGTTTTGACTTCGACGATCCAGCCTTCTCCCTGACCGAGGGCAAGGAGATTTACGGACAAGGCGTCTGGGCACCCTGTATACGATACAGCAACGGCAACTTCTATGTCTTCACCAATGTCAATGGCAAAGGCTTGCAGGCATTCATCGCTCCTGACATCAAAGGTCCATGGAAACACGTGATGGTCAAGGGAAACATCTACGACCTCTCCGTCCTCTTCGATGATGATGGCAAGATATATGCCATCCACGGATATGGCAGTGTGAAGTGCTGTGAGCTGAAACCCGACCTGAGCGAGCCTGTTCCCGGAACCGACCGTGAAATCATCCCCGAAGGAACAGGAGTAGGTGAGGGGCATCACATGTACAAAATCAACGGCTATTATTACCTGATTTCAACCGACTATAAACCCAACGGACGTACCCTTTGTTCACGCTCCAAGAGTATCTGGGGACCCTACGAAACCATCACCATCACGGCAGATGAGACATACGGCTACCATGCAGCTCCGATGACCCAGGTGAGAGGACGTATCGTAGATAATGGAACCAAGATATCCGTGTCTATGCCCGACAAGGGAGCTACGGCCTGTTCCAATGCCCATCAGGGAGGTATCGTCTCCACTCCTGACGGTCAGTGGTGGGCTTTGCTGATGCAGGATTTCCATTCCATCGGCAGAACTGTCGACCTGATGCCCATCACCTGGAAAGACGGATGGCCTATGATAGGTCTGGAAGGCAATCCCGGACGTGCTCCTCGCACTTGGCTGAAGCCTTCGACGGGACATGAGAACAGCGTGAAACCCCATGCACCGTATAACCGCAATGAAGATTTCAATGGCAAGACGCTGGGACGTATCTGGCAATGGAACCACAATCCCGACGAAAAGATGTGGAGTCTGAAGGGTGGCAAACTGCGTTTGCAGTCTATGCCTGCATCCCAGTTGCTCTGGGCACGTAACACACTGACCCAGCGAGCTATCGGTCCTGTCTCTCAGACGATAGTTGAACTGGATGTCAATCATCTGAAGGATGGCGACGTGGCTGGTTTGGGCAATATCAACATGCCCTGTTCATGGGCAGGCATCGTGAAGGACGGCAATGTGCTGACACTCCAGTGGTTCCAGCAGTTGGACAACGATACCGTCCGTCAGTCTGTCCAATTGGACAAGGGACGTATCTGGCTGATGTTGGATGGTGATTATGACAATGACAAGGCTGTATATAAGTATTCGTTGGATGGCGTCAACTACCAGCAGATAGGCAAAGAGATGGTGCTCAGCTACCAGCTGATAACCTTCCAAGGCTCCCGCCCCTCACTCTTTGTCTTCAACAGCAAGGGCAAGAAGGGAGGCTATGCCGAGTTTGATAACTTCCGCGTATTGGAACCCAAGGCAGACCGTTCTGCCAATATTCCTTATGGCAAGACGATACGTATCGTGAACCTGGCAACAGGCAAACCAGCGGAGGCTACCTTCCACGGAGTGCTTTACGATGCACCGGCAAACACCAACAAGCCTTCCACCCGATTCCGCCTGATAGACAAAGGACAGGGCAAAGTCATTGTACAGTGTGAAGACGGCAGGTATATCATGGCATCGGGCATCGGTATGCCAGGCGATGTGCGTATGACCAAGAATGAACAGGAGGCAGAGGTATTCATGTATCAAGACTATCTTGACAATCAGTTTATGCTCATGTCGTTCAACCGTCATACCTATCTGTGCAAGAGTCCTACAACGGGCAGTCCCTATTCTGTAGACTGCAAAGGACCAGACCCTGCACGCATGAACGGTTCTGTCTTCAAGTGGGAAGAAGTGAAGTAAAAACTTTCTTCAACTCCTGAAGAATAGTTGAAGGAGATGAGAAATGAAGGTACGAATGCCTTCACTCCTCATCTCCTCTCAGCTTGAGGAATACTCCGTTGTTTTTCTGCCATTACGCCACAAATACCCTTGTTGATATGCTCATGAAGCCTTGAAAAAGGCGATTCTACCCCTCTTGACATGCCAAAAATGCAGATAAACAAAAGAAAGTTCTAAAAAAATTTGGTAGACTCAATAAAAGTGTGTACCTTTGCAACCGCAAAAAGAAAAGGACGCGCTTGTAGCTCAGTTGGTAGAGCACCTGACTCTTAATCAGGGTG
>CAMAHD010000092.1 GCA_945834405.1 uncultured Prevotella sp.
ACGAAGAAGATCTCCTTGATGAGCATCTTCAGCACGTCGGCAAACACCTGCAGCAGACCCCAAGGACCGACACGCATCGGGCCCAGACGGCACTGGAAGTAGGCGCAGACCTTACGTTCCATGAAAATCAACACAATGGCAATCAGCGCATAGCCAGTGAGCAGCGCCACTCCCACGAGCAGACACTCAATGAGGATTGCCCAGAAATCGCCCAGTCCCAGGGTGAGACGGAGCAGATTGTCTATCCAGGTTGTTACTATACTAAAGTCGAACATAATTATCTATCAATATCAGGAATTACGAAATCCAAAGCCGCTCCAACGGTAATCAGGTCGGCGATTTTCTCTCCGCGCAGCATCTGGTCCATGGCGGCAACGTGATTCAGACCCATCGGTTTGAACTTCAGGCGATAAGGACTCTTGTCGCCCTTGGAATCGAGATAGACACCTATCTCACCGCGGCTACCCTCACAAGAGAAGTACCACTGTCCCTCGGGAACCTTGATGATGGGTTTCTGCTTCACATAGAAGTCTCCGGCAGGGATATTGTCTATCAGCTGCTCCATGATGCGGATGCTCTGCTTCATCTCTTCCACACGGTTGAGATAACGACCATAACTATCGCACGAATCGCAGGTTACCTCATTCCATTCTACCTTATCGTAAACACCATAGGGATGGTTTTTACGCACGTCACTCTTCCAGCCGGAAGCACGTCCGCTGGCACCCGTCACACCATAGCTGATGGCGTCTTCCTTGCTCAGCATGCCGATGCCCTGGAAACGCTTCTTGGTGATGATGTTTTCGCCGAACACGTCCATATACTCCTTGAACATGGGTTTCATGTACTGGCAAAGTGCCTTGACGTTCTTCACGAAGTTGGGGTCGATATCATCCTGCAGACCTCCTATGCGGTAGTAGTTCTGGATAAGACGTCCACCGGTGGTCTCCTCCATCACGTTGAGCACATGCTCACGGTCGCGCATGGAGTAGAGGAAGGCTGTAAGAGCACCCAAGTCTTGGGCACAGCAGCCGATATACAGCAGATGGGAGTCCAGACGCTGCAGCTCATCCATGATGGTGCGCACGTACTGGATGCGGTCGGTCAGTTCTACACCCATGGCTTCCTCTATCACTCCAACGAGCGCATGACGGTTCATCATGGCACTGAGATAGTCCATACGGTCGGTCAGCGCAAGAGTCTGAGGATAGGTATAGCTTTCACACATCTTCTCTATACCGCGATGGATATATCCGAGATGGGGATAGATCTTGCAGATGGTCTCGCCATTGAGGATAGTCTGCAGACGGAGGACGCCGTGGGTAGAGGGGTGCTGAGGACCGATGTTCACGACGAAGTCATCGTCATCGAAGAGCATGTTCTTCTTCTCAGTCAAGTGGCCGTCGGCATCGAGGTTGTATTCCATACCATAGTCGGGCTCTACGTCATCCTCCAAGCTATATCCCGGAGCCGCCTTGAAATCCTTTCTCAGGGGATAGCCCTGGAAGTCACTGCGGAGGTAGAGTCGACGCATGTCGGGATGTCCCAGGAACTTGATGCCGAGGAAGTCGAACACCTCACGCTCCAGGATGTTTGCACTCTTCCACAAGCGGCAAACAGAAGGAACAACAAAGTCGTTCTCTCCTACCCTCTTTGCCAGAGTCTTCACGCTGGTGCGCTCATTCGTATCGGTATTCTCAAGGATATAGATACAACCCAGCCCTTCCTCTCCGAAGTCTTCACCCACGATGGTGACGAGATAGTCGAAGTGTCTGGTATTCTTCAGCTTTGCCATCTCATCGGCAAAGCGCTCAAATTCTACTACGAGATGATTCAGTTTCATTGCTCAGCCTCCTTCTTTAGTTGGTTCACAAACTCCTGCGGCACATCGGTAACCACGATGGGCTTCTTCTTGCCGTAGGTCAGTTCCTCGTTGCTCACTCCCAGCTCACGCTCCTCAGCGTTCTGCTTATGGTTGGCACCACCGAAGAATTTCTCAATCTTCACCTTTCTCTGCAGCTGCATCATGCCGTACATGATAGCCTCAGGACGTGGAGGACAGCCAGGGATGAACACATCCACAGGCACAATCTCGTCAATGCCCTGAACGACATGATAGCTTGACTTGAAGGGACCACCGGAGATGGCACATCCACCGACAGCAATCACATACTTAGGCTCAGCCATCTCGTCGTAAAGACGCTTGAAGGCGGGAGCCATCTTGTGGGTGATGGTGCCGGCACACATAATCAGGTCGGCTTGACGGGGTGAGTTTCTCGTTACCTCGAATCCGAAACGGGCGAAGTCGTAACGTGCACATCCCACTGCCATAAACTCGATACCACAGCAACTGGTGGCAAAGGTGAGAGACCAGAGGGAATTGGAGCGACCCCAGTTGATGAGCTGGTCCAGATTGCCTGTCACCACATTGACGCCCCCCTCATGGAGTTCGTCTATGATGCTCTCCAGGCCCTCATTGTCCTTGAATTCCTCGTAAGGAATACTCTTGATTTTCGGCTTTCTTACTTCCATTCCAACGCTCCTTTCCGCCAGGCGTAAGCCAAGCCAAATACAAGTACTAACAAGAAGAACCCGATGCTCAGCAACGCTGCTGCACCAAAGTCCTTCACTACCACTGCCCATGGATACAGAAACATGGTTTCCACATCAAACATGAGGAACAGAATTGCGAACAGGTAGTATCCTACATGCACAGGAATCCAAGAGGAGCCATGAGTGGGAATACCGCACTCAAAAGGTTCTCCCTTCACCTTGTTATAGGAGCGCGGACCTATCAGTTTCGCGATAAGATAGGCCGCAGCTACCAGCACAATAGCCGTTATGATAACGGTAATCAGCAAAGTAAAATACATAAAAAAATATAAAATTACAAATTTGTATGCTTTTTTATAGCGTCTTCAAAGGTTAACTGCTCTTATTCCCACTCGATGGTCGAAGGTGGTTTTGAGGAGATGTCATAACAAACACGGTTGACACCCTTCACCTTATTTATAATATCGTTGCTCACTTTGGCAAGGAACTGATAGGGAAGGTGTGCCCAATCGGCTGTCATGGCATCGGTGGATGTCACAGCACGCAGGGCAACGGGATGCTCATAGGTACGTTCGTCACCCATCACGCCCACGCTGCGTACCGTAGCCAGCAAGACGGCTCCCGCCTGCCACACCTGGTCGTAAAGCGACACTTCAATCTCTCCTTCTGTCATCTCGGCAGGCACACCGGCAGCGAGCACCTTGCGGGCTTCTTCGCCGGAGAGCTTCACCTTGTAGTCGCGCAGGCTGCGGATATAGATGTCGTCTGCATTCTGCAGTATCTCCACACGCTCACGGGTGATGTCACCCAAGATACGGACGGCAAGACCTGGACCAGGGAAAGGATGGCGGGTGATGAGATGTTCGGGCATACCCAACTGTCTGCCTACTCGGCGCACCTCGTCCTTGAACAGCCATTTCAGAGGTTCGCAGAGCGAGAGCTGCATCTCCTCGGGAAGACCACCTACATTATGGTGACTCTTGATAACCTTTCCCGTGATGTTCAGACTCTCAATACGGTCGGGATAGATGGTGCCCTGTGCCAACCACTTGGCTCCCTGTATTTTCTTGGCCTCTGCATTGAACACTTCCACGAAGTCACGGCCGATGATCTTGCGTTTCTGCTCTGGGTCGGTCACGCCAGCCAAGTCTCCGAAGAACTTCTCACTGGCATCCACCCCAATCACATTCAGGCCGAGACACTCATAGTCGTGCATCACATCGCGAAACTCGTTCTTGCGAAGCATTCCGTGGTCGACGAAGATACAGGTGAGGTTGTTGCCGATGGCTCGGTTCAGCAATACTGCGGCAACGGACGAATCGACACCTCCGGAAAGACCGAGAATGACGCGGTCGTCCCCCAACTGTTTCTTCAGCTCTGCCACTGTAGTATCTACAAACGAGGCTGCACTCCATTGCTGACGGCTTCCGCAGATGTCAACCACGAAGTTCTTCAGCAACTGCGTTCCCTGAACAGTGTGGAACACCTCGGGATGGAACTGTACTGCCCAGATACCGGAACCGGCATAGGCGGCATACTTCACATCGTTGGTGGAAGCAATGCACTGGAAACCTGCCGGAATGTCGGTGATGGTATCTCCATGACTCATCCAAACCTGAGAGTTGGGAGTGAATCCCCGGAACAGCGGGTTGTTGCTGTCCACCATGGCAAGATGGGCACGGCCATACTCGCGCGAGTCGGCTTTCTCCACCTTTCCGCCAAGCGTGTTCGAGATGTACTGTGCTCCGTAACAGATACCCAGTACCGGCACTTTACCCACAAACTGGCTGAGCTCCACACGGAAAGCTTCCGGGTCATGGACCGAATAAGGAGACCCGCTCAGTATGACGCCAATCACGCTGTCATCATTCTGGGGGAACTTGTTGTAAGGCAGAATCTCGCAGAAGGTGTCGAGTTCTCTGACACGACGTCCGATAAGCTGGGTCGTCTGCGACCCGAAATCGAGAATGATAATCTTCTGTTGCATACTGTTTTTTATAATTGATTGATTTTAGATTCGTTGTTGACAAGGGTTTCTTTCTAACGTTTCTTTCAAACGTGCCATTCAGGATTTTCCGCTTCTCTCAGGTTGGCTGTCTTCCCGACATCCAGGAGCCTCAGGTCTTCCTGCACGACTCCCCGTATATCGGCTGTAGCGCAAGCCTGGAGATAGAAATCAATAATACCAAAACATTCGCCCCACGACTGCATCATCGGAAACAATCGGGGCGAAAAGACATGAATGCCCGAAAAGGCATACTGGCACAACGATGACCGCTCGGCACCACCTTCAGCCACGGGACCTCGCATCTCTCCGGTGCTTACATTGGTCCATCCCTTCAACTGCCTGTCGCTGTTGAAAAGCAGGTAACGGTTAGTGGCTCGACGGCTGACGAGCAAGGTGGCATCCGCCTCGGCTGCCTGTCGATAGAAGGAAGCCAAGTCGGCATTGCTGAAGATGTCCACGTTGTGAATCAATATCGGACAGTCTGTAGCAAACAACGGAGCAGCGGCACGTATGCCACCTCCCGTATCCAACAGCTGCCGACTCTCGTCGGAGATGCGGATGTCCATGCCGAAGTTTTCCTGAGCACGAAGATAGTCTGTAATCTGCGAGGCGAAATGATGAACGTTCACCACCAAGCGGGTAAAACCCGCATCCTTCAGCTTCATGATGACATGCCACAAGAGTGGCTGTCCCTTTACCTCCACAAGGGCCTTGGGACGGCTGTCGGTAAGCGGTTTGAGACGGGTTCCGAGACCCGCCGCGAAAATCATTGCCTGCATCATGACTGCAAAGTTACGATTTTATTTTGGAATGTGGGTCATCAATGGGATATAATTTTTACAGAAGTCTGCTTACACCCACTTATTTCTTCTTTTCTTCCTTCAAAACAGGCAGTGAAATGCCATATCGAACTGCCAAAAAGCGTATCACGCATACCACCAGGAAGCCCGACACAGACGACAGCTCGATGGGTGCTCCTGCCATATCAGCCAACCAGTAAACCATCCCTCCAGCCACGGCTGCCATGGCATATATCTCGCGATGGAAGATGACGGGTTCGTTGTTCAGCAACACATCTCGTATGACACCTCCGGCAGCTCCTGTGATACATCCCATGATGATAGCCACCCAATAGGGTTGGCCGAACAGCAGGCTTTTCTGTATGCCAGCCACTGTAAAGAGCCCCAGTCCCAGTGTGTCAAAGACGAACCAGGCATTCTTCAGCCGCTCCAGATGGCGTGCGAAAAGAATGACAAAAAGCAAAGCCAAGGCAGTGCAGAGCATATAGAAGGGGCTGGTCATCCAGAAAGGTGCGGTGCCCAGCATCACATCTCGGATGGTACCTCCCCCAATGGCTACGGCTATGCCGCACACGTAGCCGCCGAACCAATCGAAATGCTTGGCGGCAGCATGGCGTATGCCGGAGATGGCAAAGGCAAAAGTACCCAGGAACTCTATGACTTCCTGGATGGTAGAAAAGTGATACATGTCTACAGCGAGTTCTTGGGATTACCGTTGAGGAAAGCCCCTAAGTTGTCTACGGCTATCTGCATCAGGCGCTGGCGTGCCTCCAAGGTTGCCCATGCCACATGCGGCGTGATATAGGCGTGGGGCTCACGGAAGAGAGGATTGTCGGCTGCCGGAGGTTCCTTCTCCATGACATCCGTTCCGTAAGCAGCCAGATGGCCGCTGTGAAGCGCCTCGGCAACGGCTTGCTCGTCTACTAAAGGTCCGCGTCCCAGATTAATCAGTATGGCTCCTGACTTCATCTTGCCCAGGGTATCGGCATTGATAAGATGATGGGTATCGGGAGTGAGGGGACAATGGAGGCTCAATATATCACTGGTGGCAAGCAGCCCGTCGAGGGTTGTCTTCTGGATGCCGTCAGGCAGGTCGGCGGCGTTCTTGCTGGTCAGCGCAAAGACATCCATGCCAAACTCATGGGCAATGCGGGCTACCTTCATGCCGATGTTGCCGAGTCCTACCACACCCAAGGTCTTGCCAGCCAACTCGCGCAGCGGCGTGTCCCAATAACAGAAGTCGGGACAGGCAGCCCACTTTCCCTCACGGCTGTCCTGCGCATAATGGTCCACCCTGTTGGTGATGTTGAGGATATGTGCAAAGGTCATCTGTGCCACACTGTCGGTGCTGTAAGCAGGGATGTTGGTCACGGTGATGTGGTGGCGGTGAGCGCCTTCTATGTCGATGATGTTATATCCCGTTGCCAGCACTCCGATATATCTGAGCCTTGGCAGTTGTGCCATCAGTGCCTCGTCTATCACTACTTTATTGGTGATGATGACATCTGCATCCTTTGCTCTTTCCAGCACGTCTGTGGGAGCGGTGCGGTCGTATACGGTCACTTGACCATGCTGTTTGAACCCATCCCAGCTCAAGTCGCCCGGATTCAGACAGATACCGTCCAGCACGACGATGTTCAGTTTTTGTTCGTTGTTCATGTTTTTGTCTTTTTTAGTTTTCCATCTGGGTTCTATAAGTAACCCATGATTTTTATTTGTTTGTTTACGGTGGTAATTTATAGAACCCACCCTATATGTTATTTCATTTCAGTCTCGCTACTCCACCCTGTCATGCTTTTGGTTTATTCGGTGTCATCAGTTTCTTTTCTGCGGCATTATCCTGTGGCTGCCACAACTCGGTTCCCACCAGCGCATCGGGCATATACTGCTGAGCCACGTAATGTCCGGGGTAGTCGTGGGGATAGAGATAGCCATCGTGATAGCCCAAGTCTGCCATCAGCTTGGTAGGGGCATTGCGCAGGTGGAGGGGTACGGGCTGATTGCCCGTCTGTCTCACCACTTCGAGGGCTTTGTCTATTCCCAGATAAGCGGAATTGCTCTTGGCACTCGCCGCCAGATATACCGTAGCTTCAGCCAGCGGTATGCGTCCTTCGGGCCAGCCAATCTTCGATACAGCATCGAAGGCAGCATTGGCCAACAGAAGGGCGTTGGGGTTGGCGAGTCCTATATCTTCCGACGCACTGATAACCAGTCGGCGGGCTATGAACTTGGGGTCTTCCCCACCCTCTATCATACGGGCCAGCCAATAGAGTGCTGCATCGGGGTCACTGCCGCGAATGCTCTTGATGAAGGCCGAGATGATGTCGTAGTGCATCTCGCCGTCCTTGTCGTAAGCCAAGGGGTTTTGCTGCAGGCGTGCCACGACTCTCTCGTCCGTCACCTCCACAGGGTCTGCCGACTCAGCCTCGACCACCAGTTCCAGGATATTGAGCAACTTGCGGGCATCACCGCCGCTATATCTCAGCAAGGCTCCCGTCTCTCGCAGTTCTATCTGTCTTTTCTTCAGTTCTGCGTCCTGGGTGACAGCCCGATGCAAGAGGGCGAGCAGGTCTTCCTGCTCCAACGGTTTCAGCACATAGAGCTGACAGCGCGACAGCAAGGGACGTATCACCTCGAACGAGGGATTCTCGGTGGTGGCACCTATCAGGGTCACCGTCCCCCTCTCCACCGCCCCCAGCAGCGAGTCTTGCTGTGACTTGCTGAAGCGATGGATTTCGTCGATAAAGAGAATAGGAGAAGCCTCGTTGAAGAAACGTCCTTTCTGCGCCTTTTCTATGACGTCGCGTACATCCTTCACTCCGCTGGTGACGGCACTCAGCGTATAGAAAGGGGTCTCCATCCTGTGGGCTATGATCTGCGCCAGGGTGGTCTTGCCCACCCCGGGAGGTCCCCAGAGGATGAACGAGGAAATACGGCGCGCGTCTATCATCCGCCGCAACACCGCTCCTTGCCCTACCAAATGTTGCTGACCGATATACTCATCGAGCGTAGTCGGTCTCATCCTTTCTGCTAACGGTTGTGACATATCGGGTGCAAAGGTAGCATTTTTTGATGAACAAAACGTACTTTTCTTTTGCTATTTCACTCCTTTGCACTATCTTTGTAGCCGAAAAATGATTTCAAATAAAAAATATATACAATGAAACAGAATTCGCCAACAAAACCGATTACCTTGAAAACACTGACCAAGACCAACGTCTGGGATGTGCAGGAGGCTGACGTTTTCAAGATGTGGGAAGCTGCCCTCAAAGATACGGAAGCCAAAGAGAACATGAAACACTATGCAGACATCCTGCGTACCGCCTTCACCATCGAAGTGGTGGACGAGCTGACCAAGGCCTTGAAAACCCAATACGAGAAACAGGGCTACAAGGTGGCAGCCGTGAAGATGAACGACGACAAGAAGGTGATATGGGCCATCCGCAAGAGACCCATCGTGAGAGTGACCGACCTGACCTACGAGAACATCCACCACATCACCGCAGCCAAGCTGCTGGAAGTCATCGACCGTAACTTCGGCGGAGGATGGGATTCGCTCTCGCAGAGTATTCAGGACATCATCGAGAATGCCTTCGACATCTCCACCACTACCCTTCCCAAAGACCGACTGCACAAACCCGGAGGACTCTACGAGAAGAAGGTGGCTGACGGTTTCGACGTGCTGGAAATCAGCAAAGGCTCGTGGGTAGAGGCTATCTTTGCCAAGGTGAAGCCCCTGACGGAGAAACCGCGCCTGACCTTCCAGAACAACAGCGACGAGGACCTGCCTGAGGATGACGACTACAACAGAGCAGAGGACGACGAGGACGACGAGATGGAAATGCCTGCCGACTTCGACGACGAGCTGAACGAGGACACCTATCGCACTACCTTCGAGATAGAAACCGACCCCGACGAAGAGGCAGAAAACCTTTCGGAAGATTTATAAAATGGGTCCTGTCAATTACCATCATCATTCACCATTTACCAATTCTATACTATGACAAATATCCCACAAGTATTCTGGCTCGTTCCCGTTGCCTCACTGACGGCACTGGGAATGGCTTGGTACTTCTTCCGCCAGATGATGGGCGAGGAAGAAGGTACAGAGAGAATGAAAGAGATTGCCCTGCACGTTAGACGTGGAGCCATGGCGTACCTGAAACAGCAGTACAAAGTGGTGGGCATCGTGTTTGCCGTGCTGGCAGTCATCTTCGCATTCATGGCATACGTCCTGCATGTGCAAAATCCCTGGGTTCCCTTTGCCTTCCTCACCGGAGGTCTTTTCTCAGGTCTGGCTGGTTTCTTCGGCATGAAGACTGCCACCTATGCCTCTGCACGCACAGCCAATGCGGCACGCAACAGTCTGAACCAGGGACTGAAAGTCGCCTTCAGAAGCGGTGCCGTCATGGGGCTGGTGGTCGTAGGTCTGGGACTGCTCGACATCGCCCTCTGGTTCGTGGCGCTGAGCCTCTTCTACGAAGGAGACAACATGGCACTCATCACCATCACCACCACGATGCTGACCTTTGGTATGGGAGCGTCCACACAGGCTCTTTTCGCCCGTGTGGGTGGCGGTATTTATACCAAGGCTGCCGACGTGGGCGCTGACCTTGTGGGCAAGGTGGAGGCAAACATCCCCGAAGACGACCCTCGCAATCCGGCTACCATCGCCGACAACGTGGGCGACAATGTGGGCGACGTGGCAGGCATGGGTGCCGACCTCTACGAGAGCTACTGCGGCAGTATCTTGAGTACCGCCGCCTTGGGAGCTACTGCCTTTGCGCTGAATCCCGACATGCAAATGAGAGCCGTCATCGCACCTATGATTATCGCTGCCGTAGGCATATTCCTCTCTCTTATCGGCATCTTCTTAGTGCGCACCAAGGAGGGAGCCACCATGCGCGACCTCTTGCACTCCTTAGGCCTGGGAACCAATGTCTCTGCCGTTCTCATAGCCGTGGCTTCCTTTGCCATCCTCTATCTCTTGCAACTGGACAACTGGCTCGGCGTTTCCTTCTCCGTGCTCACCGGTCTGGCAGCAGGAGTCATCATCGGACAGGCTACCGAATATTATACGAGCCAGAGCTACAAGCCTACTCAGAAGATAGCCGAGGCATCCCAGACGGGTTCGGCTACCGTCATCATCAAGGGTATCGGCACTGGCATGATATCTACGATGATTCCCGTGGTGACCATCTCCGTAGCCATCATGCTGAGCTATCTCTGTGCCAATGGTTTCTGTCTGGACATGAATGCCAGCAGCATTTCGTCCGGACTCTATGGTATCGGCATCGCAGCCGTAGGTATGCTGTCTACGCTGGGCATCACGCTGGCTACCGACGCCTATGGTCCCATTGCCGATAATGCCGGCGGCAATGCAGAAATGAGCGAACTGGGTGAAGAAGTGCGCCATCGTACCGACGCCCTGGATGCTCTGGGCAATACCACAGCCGCCACAGGCAAGGGCTTTGCCATCGGCAGTGCAGCCCTGACGGCGCTCGCTCTGCTTGCTTCGTATGTAGAGGAAATCAAGATAGCCATGATCAGAGCTGCCGAGGAGGGACAGGCGTTTGTCAATGCAGCAGGCGAAGTATTCAATCCTGCCACAGCCAACATGCTCGACTTCATGAACTATTTCCAGGTTACGCTGATGAATCCCAAGGTACTGGTAGGTGCTTTCATCGGCGGCATGGCTGCCTTCCTGTTCTGCGGTCTCACCATGGGAGCCGTAGGCCGTGCTGCCCAGACCATGGTGGAGGAAGTGCGCCGCCAGTTCCGCGAAATCAAGGGCATCCTGGAGGGCAAGGCTACGCCAGACTACGGACGTTGTGTTGCCATCAGTACCCGTTCGGCACAGAAAGAAATGATTTTCCCCAGCCTCCTCGCCATCCTTATTCCTATCTTAGTAGGTCTGTTGCTGGGCGTAGCCGGCGTGATGGGCTTGCTGGTAGGCGGACTTACTGCCGGCTTTACCCTGGCTGTATTCATGGCCAACTCCGGTGGTGCTTGGGATAATGCCAAAAAGATGGTCGAAGAAGGCAACTTCGGAGGCAAGGGTTCCGACTGCCACAAGGCAACGATTGTGGGTGACACCGTAGGCGATCCATTCAAAGATACGTCAGGTCCGTCACTGAACATCCTCATCAAACTGATGTCCATGGTCAGCATCGTCATGGCTGGCCTCACGGTTGCCTTTGCCCTGTAAGCATATTCAGTGAGGATTAAAAAACAACTTGGTACGGTTTGTAATCAGCCATTGTTCTGAGCCAAATCATACCAAGTTGTTTTTTTAATCCTCATAAAGGTATCCTTTTACGCAAGGAACGGAATAATTGACTTCCCCATCTATTTCATCTGCATGTATTCAG
>CAMAHD010000093.1 GCA_945834405.1 uncultured Prevotella sp.
CACTATGAGCTGCCTGCCGTGGGAAAGAATGAGCTGGTGGTGGAACATACCGGCTACAGACTGTCGTACAACAAGACTCACAATACACCCAACTGGTCGGCATGGTGCCTGACGGCTGAACATACGGACGGCCCCGTAGAGCGAAGCCGAAAGTTCTGGGCTGACCCCTCCATTCCCAAAGCCTACCGCGTGGACTACTACGACTACAAGGGTTCAGGCTATGACCGTGGACACATGTGTCCGGCAGGTGACATGAAATGGAGCGAGGATGCCATGCACGACTGTTTCTACATGTCCAACATGTGTCCGCAGACGGGTTCGCTCAACAGCGGTGCATGGAACAAGCTGGAGATGAAATGCAGGGAATGGGCACGCAACGAGGGGAGGCTGTTCATCGTCTGCGGTCCCGTATACGACTCGAAGCGCCGCCACGAACAGATAGGCATCGACCATGCCATCGACGTGCCCGAGGGGTTCTTCAAAGCCATCCTCTCCCTGCGTCCCGGACATGAGAAAGCCATCGGATTCTATTTCTACAACGATGAGAGCCGACAGTCGTACAAGACGGCTACCATGACGGTGGATGAAGTGGAGGAACTGACGGGACTCGACCTCTTCTGCGCTCTTGAAGACAAGCTGGAGACGAAACTCGAAAGTGTCAACAACCTGGAGGCATTTACGAAGAATCATTGAGAAAAGACATTCCAACAAGCGGAAAAAGATGAAACACAATCTGATAATGACCCTGATGCTGATGATGTGGATGCCACTGGCTGTCTTTTCCCAAACGGACTGGGAAAAGATGACGGCTGACGGCCACGAGACATCGCTTCCGATGGTGAACCTGACCGTGGACACGACGCTGCTCTGCAAAGAGAACTATAACCCGGGACACATCACCATCTGGGACTGGCAGCAAAGGACGGAAGGTAAGGAGACAGTCTCGTACGATTGTAAAATGAGATACAGAGGAGCTACGTCTCTGAGATACGACAAGAAGTCGTTTGCCATCAAACTGATCGATGACAGCGGAGAAGACCTGGACGCGGACATCTTTGGCATACGGGAAGAAAACGACTGGATTCTGGATGCCATGGCGACAGACCGCATCCGTATGAGAAACAGGGTGCTCTTTGACATCTGGAACGAGATGGACAAGACTCCCTACTCCACCGACTTTGCCAACAGAAACGGCACGAAAGGACAATACGTGGAGCTTTTCATCAATGAACAGTACCACGGACTTTACTGCATGACCGACAAGATTGACCGCAAACTGCTGAACCTCAAGAAAGCCAAGGTGGCAAGCGACCAGTCGGTCACCGTGCGGGGACTGCTCTACAAAGGCGACAGCTGGACCGATGCCACCCTGCTGACAGGCTATAACGACAGCATACCCATGGACAGCGACGTATGGGAAGGATGGGAACTGCAATACCCCGACGACTATCCATCGGACAATACATGGGTGCCACTGACCCAACTGATAGACTTCTGTATTTCTGACGGTGACAACCTGAACGCCCATGCCGAGGATTTTTTCTATATGGACAACGTGGTGAACTACTGCATCCTGCTCGTTGCCCACAACATCATCGACAACTCGTTCAAAAACACTTTCCTCAGCACGCCCAACATCGAAAATGGCCATTGCTATCTCTTCACGCCCTGAGATCTGGACTGCTCGCTGGGCAACCTGTACGACGGCACTCATAACGATGTGTATACCGACATGGACACTTTCTTCAAATGGGGTTTCTTCCATAACTTATGGAAACATGACGTTGCCCATTTCAACAGCCTGCTCTTGCAGCGATGGAACGAGCTTGCCGCCACCATCCTGTCTGCCGATTCGCTGAACCGCCGGCTGGACAGCTATGCAGCACTCTTTGAGGAGTCGGGTGCATGGCAGCGCGAAAAAGCTAAATGGAACAACAATCCTGTACCGCTGAACCTTCAGGAAGAACTGCAGTACGTGAAGGACTGGTATGCCGAGAACCTCTCTGCCCTGCATCATGCCATCAACCAGCTGACGGGCATCTCATCGCCACAAGCGGAAGAAAAAGAGCCTGCCCTCTACCTGCTTAACGGACAGAGGACAGACCGTATCTGGGGACGGCAGCTCCTTATTGGCAAGAACAGGAAGACCATTCTACGCCCCTGAGAAAAACCTTCTTGATGACAGGTGTCGTATAGGCATAGGGGATGAAGCTCAGTGAAGGAAGAGGATGGGTGATGAAGAAGTTGGCCACCTTGCCTACGGCTATCGAGCCGTAGTCGTCACTGAGTCCCATGGCGTATGCCGCATTGATGGTGGCAGCATGGATTGCCTCCTCGGGCAGGAGACGCAGCTTGATGCAAGCCAGCGACACCACGAACTTCATGTCGCCCGAAGGTGTAGAACCGGGATTATAGTCGCTCGCCACAGCCACCCCCAAGCCCGCATCTATCATCTTGCGGGCAGGAGCAAAGGGCATGTTCAGGAAAAACGAAGTGCCGGGCAGGGCTGTGGGCATGGTCTCACTGCCACGCAGCGTCTCTATCTGCTCGTCTGCCATGCTCTCCAGATGGTCTACCGAAAGGGCATGATGGGCAACCCCCACCTCCACGCCTCCCGTCGATGCCAGTTCTTCGGCATGAATCTTAGGCCGCATACCCCAGCGGGCACCGGCTTCCAGCATCCGTGCCGTCTCAGCAGGCGTAAAGAAACCCTTGTCACAAAAAACGTCTATATAGTCTGCCAGACGCTGACGCCCCACCTCCGGAATCATCTCGCGGACAATCAAATCGACATATTCCGACTGCGTATACGCCCTGCCTACGGCATGTGCGCCGAGAAAGGTGGAGACGATACGTACAGGCAGCGTTTCCTTCATCCTCTGTATCACCCGGAGCATCTTCAGTTCGTCCTCCATGTTCAGACCGTAGCCGCTCTTGATCTCGATACATCCCGTACCCTTCGCCATCATCTCGTAAGCCCTGCCTGCAGCCTGCTCGTAAAGTTGGTCTTCAGAGTAGGTATGCAGCAAGTCTGCCGAATGGAGAATGCCGCCACCCCTACGGGCTATCTCGGCATAACTCATCCCCCGTATCTTGTCTACGAACTCATTCTCCCTACTGCCGGCATAGACAATATGGGTATGGGGGTCGCACCAGGAGGGCAGCACCATGCCTCCGGCAGCATCCACCTCGCTGTCGGCTGTCGGCACGTCGCTCCCCGCCCCCATCTCGCCCATAGCGGCGATACGTCCGTCTTCTACCAGCAGCCAGGCATCGTCTATCTGTCCCAGGACCGCCATCTCCTTTCCCTGCAGGCGTTTCTTTCGCTGGGTGTCTACGCCTGCCAGGGTCTTGATGTTCGTGATAACTGTGCGCATGATCAGCCTTTTCTGAGAAATTCTACCGACTTCTGGATATAGGGGAACATCACCTCGTCGTTGATGATGAAGGGCACCTCCTTACGGTATTCGCGGAAGATGTCCTGTATCTGTGGAGACGACCTGAGGGGTCTGCGAAACTCCAGCGCCTGAGCCGCATTGAACAGCTCGATGGCAAGGACGCGCTCGGTATTGAGCACCACCTGATAGAGCTTGATGGCTGCATTGGCTCCCATGCTGACATGGTCTTCCTGTCCCTGACACGAGGGGATGCTGTCTACCGATGCGGGAGAGCAGAGACTCTTGTTCAGACTCACCACCGAGGCAGCGGTATACTGGGTAATCATAAAACCGCTGTTCACACCGGGATTAGCCACCAGGAAGCTCGGCAATCCGCGCGTTCCCGACACCAGTTTATAGATACGTCGCTCCGATATGTTTGCCAGCTCGCTCATGGCAATAGCCAGAAAATCCATCGGCAGGGCTATCGGTTCGCCGTGGAAGTTGCCGGCAGAGATGATGAGGTCTTCATCGGGACATACCGTCGGATTGTCCGTAGCCGAGTTGATTTCTGTATCGATGACCGACTCGACGTATGCCAGGGTATCTTTCACCGTACCGTGTACCTGTGGCACGCAACGGAAGGAATAGGGGTCCTGCACATACGACTTCGGTTTTTCCATGATTTCGCTGCCCTCCAGCAACTGGCGCATACGTGCCGCCGTTTCTATCTGCCCCTTGTGGGGTCTCACCCGATGGACTGCGTCCGTAAAGGGTTCCACCAAGCCGTAATAGGCATCTAACGACATGGCAGCAATCTTGTCTGCCCAGTCATTGAGACGGTGGCTCTGCAACAGAGACCATACGGCAAAAGCCCCCATGTTCTGCGTACCATTGAGCAGTGCCAATCCCTCTTTGGATGCAAGCTGTATGGGTTTCCAGCCCATCACTTCCAACAATTGCTTGCCGCTGATGACCTCTCCCTGATACTCCACTTCGCCCATACCTATCAAGGGCAGACACAGGTGTGCCAGTGGCACCAAGTCGCCCGATGCTCCCAGCGACCCCTGCATATAGACGACGGGGAAGATATCGTGGTTGAAGAAGTCTATCAGACGCTCCACGGTGTCGAGCTTGCATCCCGAATAGCCGTAACTCAGCGACTGTATCTTGAGCAGCAACATGATTTTCACGATTTCGTTTGGCACCCTGTCGCCCGTGCCGCAGGCGTGGGACATCATCAGATTGATTTGCAACTGTGCCAGGTAGTCATGACCGATAGACACATTGCAGAGCGAACCGAAGCCCGTAGTCACGCCATAGACGGGTCGGTCGTTGGCCTCAATCTTCTTATCCAGATAGGCTCGACAATGGATGATTCGCTGACGGGCATCTTCACTCAGTTCCAGTTGGTATTTCTCACTGATGATTTCGCCGATATGCTGAAGGGTAAGATGTGCTGCTGATATTTGATGTTTTTTCATGCTGTAATGATTTTTAGTAATTTTACTCTCAACTCTCTGAGCTCAGGGAAGCGATAAGGTCATCATCCACCATATGAGGAAGGGTGACCACCAGTCCGGCGGAGCGTTTCATCTCCCGCTCGATGCTTCTGACGGCCCCCTCGTTACGCGCCCAGCTGCGGCGGGCGATACCGTTGTTGACATCCCAGAAAAGCATCTCACGGATATGGCGGTCGCTGTCTTCGCCACCGTCTATCACCATACCGAATCCACCGTTGATCACTTCGCCCCAGCCTACGCCGCCGCCATTGTGCAGCGACACCCAGGTAGCACCGCGGAAGGCATCGCCGATGACATTCTGTACCGCCATGTCGGCACAGAACTGTGAACCGTCGTAGATGTTGCTGGTTTCTCTGAAGGGCGAGTCTGTACCCGACACGTCATGATGGTCGCGCCCCAACACGACGGGACGGCTTATCTCGCCTCTGCGTATCGCCTCGTTGAAAGCCAAGGCTATCTTGGCCCTGCCCTCCGCATCGGCATAGAGAATACGTGCCTGAGAACCCACTACCAGATGGTTTTTGCCGGCTTCCTGAATCCAGTGGATATTGTCCTCCATCTGTCCCTGTATTTCCTCGGGTGCCGACTGTCTGATTTCCTTCATCACCTCAGCAGCAATGCGGTCGGTGACGGCCAGATCGTGTGCATCGCCCGAAGTGCATACCCAGCGGAAAGGACCGAAGCCGTAATCGAAGAACATGGGTCCCATGATGTCCTGCACATAGGACGGATAGCGGAACTTGCCTTCGGCTGTCAGTATGTCGGCACCGGCACGCTGCGACTGCAGGAGGAAGGCATTGCCATAGTCAAAGAAATACATGCCGTCAGCGGTCAGTCGGTTGATGGCTGCCACCTGTCTTCTGAGCGATGCCTGTACGCGCTCCCTGAACAGGTCGGGCTGTTCTGCCATCATCTGCTTCGACTCCTCCAGACTCATGTCCACGGGATAATAGCCGCCAGCCCATGGGTTATGCAATGAGGTCTGGTCGCTGCCCAGGTCGACGTGTATGTGCTCCTCGGCGAGACGTTCCCAGAGGTCCACCACGTTTCCCACATACGCCATCGACACCGTCTTTCTCTCTGACACGGCCTTTCTCACGGCAGGTATCAGAAGGGCGAGGTCGTCATACATCTCGTCTACCCACCCCTGCTCGTAACGCTTGCGAGCGGCTTTGGGATTGATTTCTGCCACGACACTCACCACTCCGGCTATGTTGCCAGCCTTGGGCTGTGCGCCCGACATGCCTCCCAGCCCCGACGATACGAAAAGCATACCGTTGATATCGCGGCGTCCAGGCTCCTTCGACAGCTGTTTTCTTGCCGCATTCAGGACCGTGATGGTCGTACCATGGACGATGCCCTGCGGACCTATATACATATACGAGCCAGCCGTCATCTGCCCATACTGGCTCACGCCGAGGGCATTCATACGTTCCCAGTCGTCAGGCTTGGAGTAGTTGGGTATCACCATCCCGTTGGTCACCACTACACGGGGCGCATTCCGGTGAGAGGGGAACAGTCCGAGAGGATGTCCCGAATACATCACGAGCGTCTGCTCGTCGGTCATCTCGCTGAGATATTTCATCACCAAACGATACTGAGCCCAGTTCTGGAAGATGGCTCCGTTGCCGCCATAAACAATCAGTTCGTGAGGATGCTGCGCCACGGCTGGATCCAAGTTGTTCTGAATCATCAGCATGATGGCAGCCGCCTGTCTCGACCTGTGGGGATAATCGTCTATGGGACGTGCATAGATATCGTATTCCGGACGGAAGCGATACATGTATATGCGCCCGTAATCATGCAGCTCCTGTGCAAATTCGGGAGCCAGTATGGGATGGAACTTCTTGGGAAAATACCTCAGGGCATTGCGCAGAGCGAGTTTCTTTTCCTCTGCGGTCAGTATGTCCTTGCGCCTGGGCGCGTGGTTGATGTCGGTATGATATGGTTTTGCTTCGGGCAGTACATCCGGTATACCGGCACGGATGGCTGCTGCAAATTGTTCTTTTGTTATCATAGTATGATCGTTTGATGGCCTGAATGGTTTGATATTCTGGGTGCAGTTTTCTATCTTAGAATCACCTTCTCTACCAGGTCGATGATGGCCTGTTCTTCAGCCTTAGCCTGATGGACCAGCGTTTCCGCCTCCTCTGCCAATCTCTCTGCCAAGGCTTTATCCTTGAGCGACGTGGCGTTGATTTTCACGTTCAGTCCGGCACCCATGACGGCTGCCCTGGCTGCCAGTGCGCCTACTCCTGCATCCGACACGCTGTTGGGATTTCCCTGCTCTGCCATCGCCCGGCAGAGGGCAAAGACCTTCATCGATGCCTTCATCGTCTGCAGCGGCACTTCCGCAGCGAAGCGTGTGGCTTCCTGGATGGCCTGCGAGCGCAGCCGTTTGTCTTCCTCTGTCGCCTTGGGCATTCCGAAAGCAGCCATGATCTTGTTGAAAGCAGCCGTGTCTTCGTTCACCAGACGGAGCAACTCCTGCTCGATGGCCATCCCCTTTTCTGCCCATTGACTGAACTCCTCCCATCGTTCGTCCCATCCGGGTTTGTGCGAGGAGAGATTGGCAACCATCGTACCCAAGGCAGCACCCATGGCACCCATATATGCCGATACGGAGCCGCCGCCGGGAGCTGGCGATTCGCGTGCCGTCTCGTCGGCAAACCCCTTGACGGTAAGGTCGGTCAGCTGCTGTTCTGTCTGCCCGGCATCCAGCAGATACTCCACCACCTTTTCCTGCGGACGGAAGGGGCGCAGGTCGTCCAGCCCCATCGACTTGACAGCAATCTTCAGTATATCCTCTTTGGGTATACCCACCGAACGGTTCTGTTTGCGCAGGAAATACTTGCCAGCCTCGATGAGGGTCCTTTCGGGAACCAGTCCTACTATCTCCGTTCCCGTCACCCGAAGTCCTCTGTTCTGCGCACAGCGGCACACTTCGTCGAATGCCACGTGGAGGGGAGTAGTATTGATGTCCGTGATGTTCATGGACACCTGGGCTATGCCATACTCCTGAATAAACCATCCGATGGCTTTTGTTGCCTTCAGTGTGCCTGGCAGCATCACGCTGTTGCCGTCAGCATCCACAATAGGCTTGCCTACGATGGGATTACCCTCTCTCTTGGGTCTTCCTTTCTCCCGCACGTCAAAGGCGATGGCATTGGCTCTGCGCGTAGACGTGGTATTCAGATTGAAGTTGACGGCTATCAGGAAATCGCGTGCTCCCACCGTGGTACATCCGGTACGAGCCACTCCTTCATCATAAGGGCGCGCTCCGAAGTCGGGAGCCTTTTCTGCCTGGCTCAGCTTGTCGGGCAGAGCCTCGTACTCTCCCTCCCGGCATACCGCCAGGTTCTTCCTTTCGGGCCTGAAGGCTGCCGCCTCGTAGCAATAGCAGGGGATGGCCAGTTCGCGGGCTATCCGTTCGGCAAGCTGACGGGCAAAGACGGCACATTCCTCCAGCGTAATGCCGCTGACGGGCACCAGGGGCAGAACGTCCGTAGCCCCCATGCGCGGATGGGCTCCGTGGTGCTGCCTCATGTCTATCAGTTCGCCGGCTTTCTTCACAGCCTTGAAAGCGGCTTCCACTACATCTTCGGGTTCTCCGACAAAGGTTACTACGGTTCTGTTGGTCGCTTCCCCGGGGTCTACGTCCAGCAGTTTCACGCCCTCACTCTGTTCGATAACATCAGTTATCTGGCGTATCACCTCTTGATTACGTCCCTCGCTGAAATTAGGGACACACTCAACGATTTTTCTGGTTTTTGTCATAGTATTTCAGGTGTTAAGATGATTACCTGTTCTGATTGCAAATTTAATCGTTTTTTTTCAATTACCGTCATACTATGATAAAAATAAAAAAAATAAATTGCACTTTCCTCCGTTATATATATATTAGATAGAAATCTATCCTTTGTAGAAAACCTTTAAAAACTCAAACAATATTACATCTATGAATCTGAAACAAAAGACATTAGGCTTACTGCTGCTTTCTTCTGCAGTGGCAGCAAATGCCCAGAAAAGCATGACTGCCCCTCAGGGTGGCAAAGCTATCAGTGACGAACTGGTTGGTATTTTCTTTGAAGACATCAGCTCGTCTGCCGACGGCGGTCTCTATGCAGAACTGTTGCAAAACGGTTCCTTCGAGTTTAACATGAGCGAACGCGACGGATGGGGTCCGGGAACCGCATGGCGAGTAATCCGACCCGGTCACTCCCTCGGTCTGGTTCAAGCCTTGCAGGCTAATCCCATCCATCCCAACAACCCCAACTACCTGCGCCTCACCACCGAGCGCGTCAGAGAGTTCTACGACTACAAGGGATGGCGAGGATTTGGTCTGGAAAACCACGGCTTCGACGGCATCAGCGTGAAGAAGGATGCCAGCTACGACTTCTCCTTCTTCGCACGCAATATCAAGGGACAAGCCAAGGAGGTAAGGGTATCACTCATTGAACCCGGAAAGGAAGAAAAGATCATCGCCGACACCATACTCACCGTTGACGGCAACAAGTGGAACTCCTACTCCTGCACCCTGAAGGCACAAGCCGACTGCCGACACGCTGCGCTGCGCGTACTGGTCCTCACCCTCGGCGTGATGGATATCGACCAAATCTCGCTGATGCCACAGGACACCTACAAGGGTCATGGCCTGCGCAAGGACTTGGCTGAAGCGCTCGAAGCTCTTCATCCCAAATTCCTCCGTTTCCCCGGCGGCTGTGTGGTTCACGGCGGCGGCGACGGCTTCTGGAACACCTACCGTTGGAAGGAAACCATCGGTCCCAAGGAGCAGCGCAGACAGCAGAAGAACACCTGGGGCTACCATCAGTCAATGGGACTCGGCTACTACGAGTATTTCCAGATGTGCGAAGATATGAACATGGCTCCCGTGCCCATTCTCCCCTGTGGTGTCAGCTGTCAGGGAGCCAATGGCGGATGGGGCATGTGGCCCGCACAAGCCCAGGACGTCAAGCCCATGAACGAGATGGACGAATGGGTACAGGATGCCCTCGACCTCATCGAATGGGCTAACGGCGACGTCAACACAAAATGGGGCAAGCTGCGCGCCGAACAGGGGCATCCCCAACCTTTCAACCTCAAATATCTCGGCATCGGCAATGAGGAGAAAATCACACCGGAGTTTGCAGAACGCTTCAAGTATATCTACGAACGCGTTACCAAGGCGCATCCCGAAATCGTCATCGTAGGTACCGCCGGTCCCGGCTCTCACCCCGGCAACCCCGACTATGAGGAGGGTTGGAAGCTGGCCAGGGAACTGGACATGCCCATCCTCGACGAACACTATTACGAGAAACATACCTATTTTGAAACCAGCCGCCAGTACGACAGCTATCCTCGCGACGGCAAGACCAAGGTTTATCTCGGCGAATATGCTTCCAAGGACAAGAAACTGCGTGATGCCCTTGCCGAAGCCCTCTACCTGATACACGTAGAGCGCAATGCGGATGTAGTGTGCATGACCAGCTATGCTCCCCTCTTCGCACGCAAGAACGCCCACAACTGGGACCCCGACCTCATCTACTTTGACAACGAGCGTCCCTATCTCACCTGCAGCTACTATGTACAGCAGATGTTCGGACAGTCTTCGGGCAACTATTTCTATGGCGACTGTGTTACTTTCGACGGCGAGAAGACCAACATGCAGGAGCAGTCGGCAGTACTCGACACCAAGACCCGCAAGCTCTATGTCAAGATATGCAATGCTTCTGGCGAGCCCCGCAAGGCCACACTCAACCTCTCCCGTTTCAAGAGCCTGAAAAGCGCTGCCGTACTGACCACCCTTTCCGGTCAGCCCGACCAGGAGAACAACTACGAGACCCAGCCTATAGCTCCCGTCACTAAAGACGTGAAGGTCAAGAAGCAGATGACAGTCGAACTCGCCCCCTACTCCTTCAGCATGTATACCATCACTCTTTAGGGAGTTATAACTTTCCCATCATAACTTCCCGACAAGCGAAAGTTGAATAAAAAAATGCCCTCGGACTATTCCGAAGGCATTTTTTATTGCAACGATGCTTTGGACAACTTATTTGCCCGTCAGCTGCAGACCTTTCTTCAAGAACTTGGTCGACATGCAGGGAGCCTGTCCCTTCACCTCCTTGGCAGGCTTGGCGATTCTTGCAGGATTGCCACCCTTGAACGGAGCAACCTTGGAAACGGCAGGTGCAGAGGCTGGTGTTGGAGGAACGACAACGTCAGCAGTGGCTGGTGTAGTGAACTCTACGACATTCAGCTCGCCCCATTCGCCATTGACGTTCTGACCGATAGCAGCTGCCACGTACTTTGAATCGGGGGTAAGAGTCCACAGGTCGTCATCCGTCTTATACAGGTTCCAATAAGGATTACCCTCCTGTTCGGTCAAGAGATATTCGAGGATGGCATCCTCACCCTGCTCTTCGTAGAATGAGTAGTCAAAGACTGAAGCACGATAGAGAGATACATTTTCATTAGGAGTGAAGACCACTCTCTGGGTAAATGTATTATACTCTTCATAATACTTAGTTTCCTTGATTTCAATGGCAACCTCAGCTTTACCTTCGCCACCCAGTTTCTTGGTAACAATAGGAATGATGATCATGTCGGCATA
>CAMAHD010000094.1 GCA_945834405.1 uncultured Prevotella sp.
AAGAAACTGTCGAAAAGATATAAATCACTAAAATCGGACATTCAAGAGCTGAGAGGGTAATTAAAAGCCAATCCTAATCTCGGCATTGAATTATATCCTAATGTAAGGAAAGTTAGATTAGCGATCAAATCAAAAGGTAAAGGGAAAAGCGGTGGAGCCAGAATTATAACATATATTTAACATATCTAATAAATATATTTATGTCAGAAAGATGAACGTTGCCTGTTCACTGTTCATTTGAAAGAGTCCCTCTGACCCTTTTTCTCATTTTCTTTTATATTTTATTGGTTACTTATTTCCTTTTGCCCTGTTATGTGTCTTGCATAGCATCTGGCAGTTGTTTTCGTAATGGTTAATCCTCCGGGGGAGCCATAGGCTCTCCGAGAAATCCGCGATAAAGGTACAACTATTCTCTGAAACGAAGAAAACTTTCGGCTGATTTTTTCATTGGCGTCTCATGCTTTTAACATATCTCTTTGGGATTATCGGAAATAATGCGTATATTTGCAGCGAGATACATTGACAGATGTTGAAACAGAAACAAAACAAACGGAAACGATGGAGACAATCAAGGAGTTCCCCTTCTTGCAGCAACGTCTGAAGGGGATGACGGAAAAGAAACGGGTGGCTTTGGCTTGCCCTCACGACGGACATACGGAATATGTGATAGAACGTGCGCTGGACGAGGGCTTCGCACGCTTTGTGCTGACGCTCTCGCGACCAGTGAGCGACAGGCTGGCGAGATGTATAGAGAGGCATGGACAGGAGGTGGAGACGATGACATGCAACAGCGACGAGGAGGCTGCCGAAAGGGCTGTAGAAGCCGTGAGGACAAACAGGGCGCAGGTGCTGATGAAGGGGACGCTGAATACGGACGTGCTGCTCAGAGCCGTGCTCGACAAGAAGAGGGGACTGCTGAAAGAGGGCGACGTGATGAACCATATCGCCTTATGTCATATCCCAGACTACGGAAAACCGCTGATGTTCTCGGATGCGGCGGTGGTGCCCAGACCCAGCCTCGAACAGATGGATGCCATCGTAGGCCACTGCGTCAACGCCTGCCGACGGCTGGGCATCGACAGCCCATACGTGGCGCTGACTCACTGTACGGAGAAGGTGAACCCAAAATTTGAACATACGATGCACTATCAGCAGATAAAAAGGTGGGCTGAAGAGGGGAGATACGGAAGGGCAGTGGTGGACGGACCCATGGACGTGAAGACGGCTCTCGACGCCGAAAGCGGCGCCATCAAGGGTATATGCTCGCCCGTGGCAGGAAGGGCTGACGTGCTGATTTTCCCCAACATCGAGGCTGGAAATACTTTCTACAAAACGGTCACGCTCTTCGCCCATGCCACTACCGCAGGATGGCTGGAGGGGACGGTGGCTCCCATCGTGGTGGCTTCGAGGGCTGACTCGGAGGTGTCGAAATATTATAGTCTGGCAATGGCGTGCCTTTAGTAATGTGCAATTTACATTATAAATTATAAATTGATTTGTTATGAAGATTCTTGTCATCAACCCCGGTTCTACTTCTACGAAGCTGGCTGTATATAATGACTATACTCCCGTATGGATGTCGGGAGCCCATCATCCCGTCGAGGAGCTGGAACGTTTTCAGCATACCATCGACCAGTATGACTATCGGATGGCTTTCATACGGAAAAGACTCGCCGACGGCGATATGCAAATCAGCTTCGATGCCGTGATAGCTCGCGGAGGACTGCTCAAACCGCTCATGGGTGGGGTCTATCAGGTGAACGAGCGGATGAAGAACGACCTGAGACATGCCGAGATGGACCACGCCTGCAACCTGGGGGCACTGCTCGCCGACGAGATAGCGCGCGAATGTGGCTGCAGGGCTTTCATCGCCGACCCCGTGGTGGTGGACGAGATGCAGGAGGTGGCGCGCTATACGGGCATCCCCGGCATCAGGCGTAAGTCGGTGTTCCACGCGCTGAACAGCAAGGCGGTGTCGAGACAGTATGCGGCTACCATCAACAGCAGGTATGAGGAGCTGAACCTGATTGTCGCTCACATGGGCGGCGGCATCTCGGTGAGTGCACATCAGAGGGGCAAGGTGATTGACGTAAACAACGCGCTGGACGGCGAGGGTCCCTTCTCTACCGAAAGGGCGGGCACGCTGCCTGCAGGACAGTTGGTGGACCTCTGCTTCAGCGGCAGGTACGACAAGGGACAAATCAAGAGGATGATTCACGGAAGGGGTGGACTGAGCGCCTATACGGGCATCAACGACATGATTACCATCGCGCGAGAGGCAGAGGAGGGCGAAGAGCCTTACAAGACGGCACTGGATGCCATGCTCTATACCGTGGCTAAACAGATTGGTGCCATGCACGTGTGTCTGCACGGAAAGGAGGATGCCATCATCCTGACGGGTGGCATCGCCCACAGCCAGTACTGCATGGACGTGCTGAGACCGCAGATTGAGTTCATGGCTCCCGTGGTCGTCATGCCAGGAGAGAACGAGATTAGCTCGCTGGCATATAATGCCATAGGGGTGATGACGGGAAAGCTGGAGCTGAAGGAGTACTGAAGATAATAATTTATAATTTACAATTTATAATGAAATGGCTCAAATTAAATAATGTAAAAAAGAGCTTGTTTACGAAAGTTTAGATTAACTTTGCAGCTTCATAAAGACGTAAAGACATGAGTTTGACTCGTATTATCAACAAACTGTTTCAGCCGAGACTGAAGGAACTGGAGAGGTATGACAGGGAGGCAGGACTGCTGCAACAGCAGGTGCTCGCCCGACTGGTCAAGGCTGCCAGCGATACGGAATATGGCAGGCAACACTTGTTTGCCGCCGTGCGTGGCTATGAGGATTTCGTGCGCTCTACACCCCTGAATACTTACGAAGAACTGAAGGGATGCATCGACAGGATGAGACATGGAGAGAGGGATATCCTCTGGCCGGGAAAGGTGAAGTGGTACGCGCAGTCTTCGGGTACGACCAACGACAAGAGCAAGTTTATTCCCGTCAGCAATGACGGACTGCAGGATATACACTACAGAGGGGGACAGGATGCCGTGACCTATTATCTGCACAACAACCCCAAGAGCCGACTCTTCGACGGAAAGGCGCTGATTCTGGGCGGCAGCCACTCGCCTAACTATAACCTGCCCCACTCGTTGGTGGGCGACCTCAGTGCCATACTGATTGAGAATATCAACCCGCTGGCCAATCTGGTGAGGGTGCCGAAAAAGAAGACGGCGCTCATATCGGACTTTGAGGTGAAGCGCGAACGCATCGCACAGGAGACACTGCATCAGAACATCACCAACATCAGCGGCGTGCCCTCGTGGATGCTCTCCGTACTGACAAGGGTCATGGAGCTGTCGGGAAAGGAGTATCTGCAGGAGGTGTGGCCTCGGCTGGAGGTCTTCTTCCACGGCGGCGTGGCGTTTACGCCCTACCGCAAGCAGTACGAAAAACTCATCACCTCGCCCGACATGCATTATATGGAGACGTATAACGCCAGCGAGGGCTTCTTCGGATTGCAGAACGACCCCGCCGACGCTTCCATGATGCTCATGGTTGACTATGACGTGTTCTACGAGTTTATTCCCATGGACGAGTTCGGAAAGGAGAACCCCTCCGTAGTGCCGCTGTGGGGCGTGGAGAAGGGAAAGAACTATGCCATCGTCATCAGCACTTCATGCGGACTATGGAGGTATATACTGGGAGACACCGTCAGCTTTACATCTACCAACCCCTACAAGTTTGTCATCACGGGACGCACCAAGCATTTTATCAATGCCTTCGGCGAAGAACTGATTGTAGACAATGCGGAAAAGGGACTGGCGTATGCCTGCAGCAGGACGGGTGCCGTGGTGAGCGAATATACGGCGGCTCCGGTCTTCATGGACAATCAGGCTAAATGCCGGCACCAATGGCTGATAGAGTTTGCCAAGATGCCGGACAACATGGAGCTGTTCGAACATCTCTTGGACAAACGACTGCAGGAACTGAACAGCGACTACGAGGCAAAACGATACAAGAACATCACCCTGCAACCCTTGGAGATTGTATGTGCCAGAGAGGGACTCTTCAACGAATGGCTGAAGATGAAGGGTAAGCTGGGCGGTCAGCATAAGGTGCCTCGACTGTCGAACAGCAGGGAACATATCGACCTGCTGCTGAAACTCAACAAGGCTTGACGGGGATATGAAGACGAAGGATTTTTCGATGCTCTGCTTGCTCCTGCTGACGCTGGCTGCCGCCGTCGCCTCGTGTGCGCGCATGGGACAGCCCGACGGGGGATGGTATGACGATACGCCGCCGAGAGTGGTGCATGCCTCGCCTGCCGAAAGGGCTACGGGCGTGAAGCAGAGAAAGATAAACATCTATTTTGACGAGTACGTGAAGCTGGAGGATGCTGCCAACAAGGTGGTCGTCTCGCCGCCACAGTTGGAAATGCCGGAAATAAAGGCGGCAGGAAAGAAAATCGTGGTAGAACTGAAGGATACGCTCAAGGAGAATACAACCTATACCGTCGACTTCGCGGATGCCATCACCGACAACAACGAGGGCAATCCGATGGGCAACTATACGTATTGCTTCTCGACAGGCGAGCGCATCGACTCCTTCGAGGTGGCGGGTACGGTGCTCGATGCCATGAACCTCGAACCCGTCAAGGGTATCTTGGTGGGGCTGCACGACGACCTGGACGACTCTGCCTTTACCGCCAAACCTTTCCTCAGGGTGTCGCGCACCGACAGCAGAGGGCGATTCGTCATCCGAGGGGTGGCTCCGGGCAAATATTTTGCCTATGCCTTGCAGGATGCTGACGGCAACTTCAGGTACACGCAGAAGAGTGAGATGGTAGCGTTCAGCCGACGGCTGATAGAGCCTCACGCTGCGCCCGACATCCGACAAGACACTATCTGGCGAGACTCGCTGCGCATCGACTCCATCGCTCGTATTCCCTATACGCATTTCTTCCCCGACAACGTGGTGCTGACGGCATTTACGGTGCCGCAGACCGACCGTTTCCTGCTCAAGACCGACCGCAGCGACGAACGGCGGTTTACGCTCTTCTTCACCTATGGCAACGACTCGCTGCCACAGATAAGGGGGCTGAACTTCGACCACAACGGGGCTTTCCTGCTGGAAAAGAACGAGAGGCAGGACACGCTGACCTACTGGCTGAGAGATACGGCTTTGGTCAACCGCGACTCGTTGGAGATGGAGCTGACCTATCTGATGACGGACTCAACGGGATGTCTTGTCTGTCAGACGGATACGATGGTCGTCTTGCCGAAGACATCGTACGAGAAGAGGGAGAAGACGCGACTGAAGGAGCTGGAAAAGTGGCAGAAGAAGATGGAGAAGGCGAAGAAAAAGGGTGAACCTTACGACTCTGTCATGCCCATCAAGCACCTGGAACTGAAGATTACGGGCAGCTCGTTAGACCCCGACAGGAACGTGCTGGTAGAATCGCCTACGCCGCTGCTGCGCATTGATACTGCCGCCATTCATCTGTACGTCAAATACGACACGCTCTGGTATAACGCACGAAAGGTGTGGGAACCCGTGGAAGGCTCACTGAGACAGTATCGGCTGAGGGCTGAGTGGCAGCCAGGGATGGAGTACAGTCTGGAGGTAGATTCGGCTGCCTTCGAGGATATCTACGGCACGGTGACTGCCTCCGTCAAACAGGGCATCCGCGTGAAGGCACTCGACGAGTACAGCTCGCTGACCGTTGAGCTCGCAGGAACGGACAGCATCGCCGACAGCACCATCATCGTGCAGCTGATGAACAACAATGATGCCGTGGTAAAGGAGGCAAGGGCACAGCACGGCAGTGCCGAGTTCTATTTTCTCGCTCCGGGAACGTATTTTATCCGAGCCTTTGTCGACAGCAACGGCAATGGGGTGTGGGACACGGGCAACTATGCCGAAGGGAGGCAGCCAGAAAGGGTGTTCTACGATTCGCAGCCCGTGGAGTGTAAGGAGAAATGGGACCTGACACATGCCTGGAACATCGCCGCACGACCCTTGGACAAGCAGAAGCCTGCCGCCATCACCAAACAGAAGCCGGACAAGGAGAAGAAACTGCGCAACCGCAACGCCGACCGTGCGCAGAAAATGGGAATACAATATCAACCGAAAGGGATGTAAACACACTTGATTATGAAGCAACTGAAGCATATTACTCTGACGCTGCTGCTCGCCGTCGCCTCGCTCTCTGCCGCCAAGGCGCAGTGTGGCATAGAGAACAAGGCTTTCCAGGCAGGGGAGTTCTTGTATTATAACCTTTACTTCAACTGGAAGTTTATCTGGGTGAAGGTGGGGACGGCATCCATGAGCACCGTCGAAGCGACATACAATAACACCAGGGCTTACAAAACAAGCCTCATTACCCGGGGAAACAACAAGCTGGACAAGATGTTCACCATGCGTGATACGCTGCTCTCTTATTGCGACATGAACCTCAATCCGCTCTACTTCAGAAAGGGGGCAAAGGAGGGCAAAAGGTATTATGTGGACGAATTGTGGTACTCTTATCCTAAAAACAACTGCCACCTGAAGATGCACCGCATAGAAAACAGCGGCGAACATCGATGGAAGGAGGCTGAATATCAGGACTGTATATACGACATGATGAGTATTTTTCTCAGAGCACGCAATTTCGACGCTTCGCATTACAAGAAGGGAGAGAAGATACCGATGCCTATCAGTGACGCCAAACATCTCTCAAACTCGTGGCTCGTATATAAAGGGAAGGAGAAATTCAAGGTGGATGATACCAAGGAGAAGTTCAACTGTCTGGTCTTCTCGTTCGTGGAGCGCGAGGACGGAAAGAACCATGAGCTGATACGATTCTACGTGACCGACGACGTGAACCACATACCCGTCAGGTTGGACATGTTCCTGAAGTTTGGCTCTGCCAAAGCTTTTCTCAAGGGTTATAAGGGCGTAAGAAGTCCGATGACTTCGAAGATTCAGTAGTGATTGACAGCCTTATGGTTGTCCCTTCAGTCGTTTATAGATAAGGTCTGCCGCGAAATAGAAGATGACCGCCGAAAGCCATCCTCCCAGCACATCGATGGCATAGTGGGCCTGGATATATACGGTGGAGAGGCAGAGCAGGATATAGAGCGGAAGGAGCGTCAGCAGAAGGCGCTTGGCACGCACGGACAGCAACAGCAGCAGCAGGATGGTGCTCACGCCGACATGACTGCTCGGAAATGCTGCCGTGGGGCGCTCGCCCGCATCGTGGGCACTGGCTACCATCTGATAGAACACGCCCTCCTGATAGCCGGGAGAGGGAAGGGCTTCCTGATGGGTGGCAAAATAGTCGCCCACATCGGGAAAGGTGCCTTCAGCCACCTTTTCAACGCCGATGGCTTGATAATAGTATTGAGGGCCGGCGACGGGAAGGGCGATATAGATGAGATAATAAAGAAAGAAGGACGACAGGATGACAAAGGAGGCGCGACCAAAACGCTCGTATCTCCAACCGAAGAAGTAAAAAGCCACGGCGGCTATCATCGGATAATAAGCGGCATAGCCTAAATCCATCAGCTCGCTGAAGACAGGATGGCTGAAAGCCTGAGAGAAGAGGAGGGCAGGCTGACAACCGAAACAGTCTTGCTCCCAACGGGCGAAGAGATGGTCGAGGTTGGGAAACAGGCGGTTGAACTCGTAGGTGTCGGGGTACCACCACGAGAGCAGTGCCAGTTGGGCGGTGATGCGGGCAAAGAGGGTCAGGCGGCAGGGTATCATGCGGTATACTCCCCAGAGGGCGAAGGTCATGATGGCTATCTGTACTCTGCCCCATAACATACCGACAGGGTCGTTCACCTTGGTAAAGGTAAACAGCAACAGCAGGAGTGTCACTGCCATGTAGCCCAGCATCACCCATTCGGCTGCCAGCAGTCCCTTCGTCGGCTTCTTCTCCAGAAGAAAGTATTTTTTCAGTTCGTTCATCGTTTCAGAATTTAAAGTTTCGCTCCCTGTACCAAGCCACCGTCAGGCGAACGCCTTCTGCCAGCTGTACCTTGGGGACGTAGCCCAGTTCTTCGCGGGCAGGACGGATGTCGCAGCGCCAGTTGCGCTGTTTCATGATATGATACTTGTCGTTGTTCAGTGCTGTCACCTTGCCCGTGAGGCGTCCCACCCACTCGCCGCAGAATGTGATGACGCGCAGCAGCCATATAGGAGCCTTGATGCGCAGCAGCCAGGGGTTGCCCAACTCCTGACGGACCAAGTCGCTGAAGGTTCGCGAGCTGTACTCACAGCCGTCGGAAAGGAAATATTTGCGTCCGCACTTGCCATGGTCCAGCGCAAGGAATACTGCCTGCACCACGTCGGTGACGAAGACAAAGGTGATGACCTGGGGCTTGAAACCTACGGCAAAATCCGTATGCGAGCGGATGCTTTTCACCATCATGAAGTAGTCGCGTTCGCGCGGACCGTAAACACCCGTGGGGCGAAGGATGACGTAAGGCAACCCCGGTATCTCTGCCAGCAGCTCCTCGGCTGCCAGCTTGCTCCTGCCGTAGGCTGTGTTGGGTTGGGGCTGGTCGTCCTCGGTAATCTCCTGATAAGGCTGCTCCTCGTGCACAGGACCAAAGATGCTGAGACTGCTGATGAAGACAAACTTGCGGAGGGGCATCTGCAGCTCTGTCAATGCCTCTGCCAGATGGCGAGTCCCTTCCGTATTCGTCTTGGCAAAGTCGGAGGCATGTAGGCTTTTGGTGACACCCGCAGCATGCACCACATAGTCAAAATGCAAGCCACGGAGCTGATGTTTCAGCTCTTCCTTGTCGTTCAGATTCAGCTCTGTCAGGTGGATGCGGGGGTCTTTCAGATAGGCTTTGCTGCTGGTTTTTCTTACTGCTGCCCAGACATTCATGCCTTGCCGGAGAGCTTCTTCAACAATAAAGCTGCCAATAAATCCTGTGGCTCCCGTAATCAGAATATTACTCATCTTGGTGAAAAAAATAACTGCATTTCCTTGACAATGGTACCCCGACCGAGAATCGAACTCGGATCTACTCTTTAGGAGAGAGTTGTTCTATCCATTGAACTATCAGGGCCCATTCCACTTTCTTAACTCCGTGCATGTTTGCATGACATGCGCAATAAACCGCTGCAAAGATACATATAATATTTGAGAGGAAAAAGAAAAGATTGCTTTTTTTTCATTTCTTTCGACACTCGCTGCCCAATATTATAAAAATAATCATTACCTTTGTAGCCATTAACACTAACTGATATGATGAAAATTAAACTGTTTTTTGTAGCTGTTATGCTTGTGTGTGCCTGTGCTGTAAAGGCAGAAGTCAAAACCGTTGCTTCGCCCGACGGAAAACTGATTGTGCAGATTGACTGCTCTCCTTCGGCTGTGACTTATGCTGTGGAATATCTCGGACAGCAGGTGATGGAACCTTCGGCGCTCGGTGTCTATACCAACGAGGGCGATTACACCAAGGCTCTGACACTGAAGGGCGAGCGGGCAAGAACGATTGACGAGAACTACGAGATGAGGGGGACGAAAGCCTCAAGAGTGCATTATGTTGCCAATGAGCTGTGTCTCGACTTCGTCAATGTCAAGAACAGACCCATGACCATCACCTTCCGCGTTGCCGACAACGACATCGCCTTCAGGTATGAGTTCCCGCAGAAGGGAGACTTGGCTTGTCTGGTGGTGAAGGGGGAGGCTACGGCGTTCAAGTTGCCCCAGCAGACCAAGACGTTCATTTGTCCGCAGTCTGATGCCATGATTGGGTGGATGCGTACCAAACCCAGCTATGAGGAGGAGTATGTTCCCGATGCTGACATGAACGTCAAGTCTAAGTATGGTCAGGGATATACGTTCCCCTGTCTTTTCCGCATTCCCGTGGCTACCGAAGGCAAGGCGAAGGACAATAATAATATGTGGGTGTTGGTCAGTGAGACTGGTGTCAACGGCAATTACGTGGGTGCCCATCTTTCCGACTATGATGCTCAAAAGGGTTATGCCATCGCCTTTCCCATGGCTGGTGAAGCCAATGGCGTAGGCACGACCGACGCAGGGCTCGCACTGCCGGGAATGACTCCCTGGCGTACCATCACCGTGGGTGCTTCTCTGGCTCCTATTGTAGAGACAACAGTGGCCTATGACGTGGTGGAGCCTCTCTATCAGCCAAAGTATGACTATAAGCCCGGACGCTACACCTGGAGTTGGCTGATATGGCAGGACAACTCTATCAATTATAACGACCAGGTGCAGTTTATCGACCTGGCTGCTGCCATGGGCTTCGAATATTGTCTCGTAGATGGTTGCTGGGATACCAATATAGGACGACAGCGCGTAGAGGAGTTGAGCCGTTATGCCCAGAAGAAAGGGGTTCATCTGCTGATGTGGTATAACAGCAACGGATATGAGAATGATGCTCCGCAGACTCCTAAACAGTGTATGAACACAACATTGGTTAGGCGCAAAGAGATGGCTTGGCTTCAGCGTATTGGCGTGAAGGGCATTAAGGTGGACTTCTTTGCCGGTGACAAGCAGCACACCATGCAGCTCTATGAGGACATCTTGGCTGATGCCAATGATTTCGGACTACAGGTTATCTTCCACGGATGTACGTTGCCCAGAGGATGGGAGCGTATGTACCCCAACTATGTGTCATCTGAGGCTGTCTTGGCTTCCGAAAACACTTTCTTTACCGAGCATCATGCCAAACAGGAAGGTTTCGAACTGACCATGCATCCCTTCTGCCGCAATGCCGTGGCTGCCATGGACTGGGGCGGAACCATCATGAACCGTTATATGTCTAAGGACAACAAGAGCAGGCATCGTCGTTATACTACCGATGTTTTCGAGATGGCGGCGGCTGTTGTCAATCAGGCAAGTGTACAGTGTATCGCCATGCAGCCCAATAACCTGGAGGAGTTGCCTCAGGTGGAAATGGATTTCCTGAAAAAAGTGCCTACAGCTTGGGACGAGACTGTGTTTATCGACGGCTATCCCGGACAGTATGTCGTCCTGGCACGTCGCTGCGGAGAGCGTTGGATAGTGGCTGGTCTGAACGCCGGCGAACAGCCTCGCGCTCTGACTCTCCAGCTGCCCATGATGACAGGAAAGACCGTAGACGTATATGACGATGCTCCTTTGAAGAAGGGTGAGCAGTGGAACGAGTGCCGCCTGTCTCAGAAGAAGGTTGACAAGAAGGGACAGCTCAAAGTGGTCTTGCAGCCAGGAGGTGGCTTGATTGTTGAATAATAAAGGAGGGTTCTATCAATGAACTCTTTCATTAGGTCATT
>CAMAHD010000095.1 GCA_945834405.1 uncultured Prevotella sp.
CGCTTGTGAGTAGCCATCTTGTGGCCCTTCTTTTTCTTTCCGTTTGGCATAGCTTAAAACGATATTAAATGAATATTATTAATTTGTAGAATCTTCTTATTTCATCTTGGCGATGAAGCTCTTGGAAGGCTTGAAAGCAGGGAAGTCGTGAGCCTCGATAACGATAGTGGTGTTCTTGGAAATATTGCGGGCGGTCTTCTGTGCGCGATGTTTCACGATGAAGCTTCCGAAGCCGCGAAGGAAGACATCCTCCTTGCGTTCTGCTAGACTGTTTCTTACTTCTTCCATGAATGCCTCTACGGTTATGGCGACATCTTTTTTGGCCAATCCCGTCTCGTTTACTATCTTATTGATAATATCAGCTTTGGTCATTTTGTTTGATGTTTTTTTGGTGATTAAATTTTCGAGCTGCAAATATACTGATTTTCAGTGAGAACCGAAAATATATTTGCAACTTTTTTAGAAAAAGGCTATCTTTTTTGGTCTTTTGTGCATTTTGTTCATGAAAAAACGTGTTTTCATCTGCTTTTTATTTCCTCTCTGGTGCTGAGATAAGCAAGCAATCCATAGAGGACGGTTTGAATCCAAAGGGCTTGAATCTCCGAACTGATTTCATGGATGGATGCTCCCATCGTGTTGACTCGCACAAAGGCTCTGATGCCGAATGTGGAAGGAAAGAGGGAGGCGAAGGTCTGCCAGAAAGGGGATATGGCACTTTGGGGCCACGATATGCCGGAGAGAAAAAGCAAGGGTACGGAGGCGAAGACCACCATCAGCATCACGTTCTCGCGCTGTCTGACTAACCATGAAAGGGATATGCTGAAGAAGATGACAGACAGGATGAGGGGCAGACACATGCAAACCAGTTCCCTCAATCCTGCCAAAGCAGGGAAAAGGAAGAATCTGGGGATGCCTACCAGCAGGTAGAGCGACACAAGAGCAGAGATGATAAAATAGCAGAGCGTACGTCCGCATAAGGTATGTGCTGGGGATTGACGGATGCCGGTGGATGCGGCTGCGCATTTGTCACGTCGCGTACCTGCAGCCATGCCTACGCCCAGTATCATTGTTTGCTGGATAATAAGTATCAGGACGGGAGGGAGGATGAAGCTGCCATAGCCGCCAGAAGGATTGAACAGTGCCACCTCGTCAAAGGTCAGCGGATGGGTGGCGATGGCTTCTTCCCTCGATGTGGGCAGATGTAACTGAAGGGTCTGTATGCGCTCGTTGATGGCGAACGACACATTGGTTGCCGTCTGGAACAACGCTTTATAATAAAGCATGATGCTCATGTCGCAGTATACTTTGACTGTTGTCTGTTCCTGACGGTTGATTCGGATGGCAAAGTCTGCCGGTATCAGGTAGATGCCCCATATCTTGTGTTGAGCCATCAGTTCCTTGGCTTCCTGCATGCTGCCGGCGTGATAGCGTATGTCCACATCCGGCGTGGCATCGCAGCGGCGAAGGAAGTCACGGCTCATGGCACTGTTGGATAAATCGATTGCTGCAACGGGTACTTCGCGTGCCACCTCGTTATTATATATCCATGAATAGAGCAGGGGATAGGAGAGGGGAACGATGATAAGGAAAAGGAGAACGCCCTGGTCCTTCACCACCATCTTCATCTCTTCCTTCCAGATATTACAAATGGCTTTTATATGTTCAACGAAATGGTACTTCATGCTGTTTGCTTGATGAATGGATAGATGACATCATCTATTCCATATAGGTATAATGGGTAATAGTATGTTTCAGTCGGCTCATAAACGGGAGGGGCAGCACGGTGAATGCTATCAGGCAGAGCCAATGTTGCCATGCCGTATGGAGTGGAAATCCATTGAAGACGCTGGTCTCGTATATCATAAAGTAATGGCGAAGGGGAAACAGCCAAGACAGTGCCTGTAAGGGTGCGTCCATGGCGGGCACGGGAAAGGCTGTTCCGACGATACTGAAACTCACGACTCCCCACAGCGAGCAGATACTCATGCTCATGCGCAGTGAAGGAATCCATGCAATGGCAAATATGCCGAAACCCTGGGCTGCCGTGACTGCCAGGACCGACAATAGGAGAATGGTTGTCATGCTTCCTGCATGAGGGAAATGGAGAAAACCATATATATATGTCTGATAGATACTGATTATCAGCAGGAAAATCAATGTCTGCGGCAGAATCTTTCCTGTCAGTGCTCTGAGAAAACTGCCTCCTGCTGTGTTCAGCCAATCGTGCTGGGTGTTGAATTTCAGTTCCGTTCCGATAGAATAGGGGGTGATGAGAAAGATAAAGAGCAGTAGGATTCCCGGAACGAGCATCGTGCTCAGATATACGTTGTAATCTGTCCAGGGGTTTTCCAATTGGTGCAGGTCGATGACGATGGGTTGCAGGAAGGTTCTGGTCTGTCGTTCGGTAAGTCCTTTGCTCATCAGCGTTGTCTGTGCTGCGGCTGCTCCGCTGAGTGTCGAGATGGTTTTCAGGTCTCTGAAGAGCAAGGCACCGGCAGAAAGGGAGGTCATGGAATAATAGAAAGAGATATGTGGCTGCCGTTGTGCCAGCAGTTCGCGGGTGGTTCCTTCGGGCAGATAGAGGAAGGCGTAAATCTCGTTTCGCTGGATGGCTTTGCGTGCCTCCGTGACAGAGGGATAATGAGCCACGATGCTGGTGGTCTGGAAGGACTTCAGTTGATGGGTGATGCTTCGGGTCACACTGCTGTTGTCCAAATCAACGATACCCACTGGCATTCCCGTAGGCTGCCCGTTTCCCATCAGCGAGGTGAAGAGAATCAGTGTAGCCAGAGGAAACACGATCATGCAGCAGGCATACATGGGATTGTGCAGCAGACGTAGACATTCCCGTCTGATTACCTTCATCCAGCACTTCATAGTCAGTCTTTTACATTCTTGATAACCAGAGACATACCGGGTCTCAAACCTTCTGTTTGCTGAGTTGGCTTGGCTTTCACTTCAAAGGTCTTCAAGTCGTATTCGCCGTTTGCCTTGGTGGCTTTCCATACGGCATAGCTTCCCTCGTCTTTCAGACAATAAACAGTCCAGTTGACCTCCTTGTTGAATGCAGGTACATAGGCACTGAAGGTATCTCCGACCTTCATGCCCTTCAGCTGGTCTTCACGTACATGGAAGGTTCCCCACATGTCCTTGAGTACTGCAATGGTCATGATGGGTGACCCCGTGCCAATCAGTTCGCCCACTTTGGGATAAATCTCGCTGACTTCTCCTTCCATCTGGGCTGTCTGTACCGTCTCACTGAGGTAGCTGTTCACTTCTTCCACGGCTCCTTTGGCGCGGTTTTTCTGTGCGGTGGCAGCCTCTTTCTCCTCTTGTCTGGCTCCGTTTCGTACCATGTCATATTGGCTTTGGGCAGCCTTGACCTGAGCGTCTAAAGCCATGTAGTTGGCATAGGCTTCGTCGCGTTTCTGGGCACTCATGACTCCTTCGTCGAAGAGACGCTGCACACGTTTGTATGATTTTTCTGCCACTTCCAGTCCAGCCTTGGCTTGTTGCAGTACCTGATAGGCTCCTCTTATCTGTTCCTGTCGGGCACCTTTGCGCGCCATGTCATCCATGGCACTGGCTGCATCCTCTGCACTTTGTGCCTGCATCAGCTTGGCTTTGACGTCGGGAGCGTCAATGATGGCAAGCGTGTCGCCTACCTTCACGTAGTCGCCTTCCTTGACACGCAGTTCAAGAATACGTCCGGGAACCTTGCTGGAAACCCTGTATTCGGTCACCTCCACCTGTCCTTGAATGACTTCGGGTTCATTGCCTATGGTCAGATATCCAACGATAGCAACGATTGCCACCACCAGTGAGAAGGCAATGATGGCAAGTATCACACTTCTGTTTTGTGTCTTGTTTATCATAATTCTGTCTCCTTTCATCCGTTTACTCACCCAGCGTTCCGAGCGCTTTCTTGAGTCCCGTTTCACTTAATTTGATGTCTATCTCTGCGTCTATTTTCTGCGATTGTGCTTTGAGCCATGCTGTCTGGGCTTCCATGACGGTCGTGCTTTGCATCACTCCTTCTTTGAATCCCAGGTTGGCACATCTCAGATTCTCTTCTGCTTGTTTACAGCTGGTGTTGGCAAGAGCCAGTCGTTTCTCTGCTTCGTTCACCTTGAATTTGTTTTGGCTGATTTGCAGGTCTACTTTTTCTCTTGCATCTTCCAGTTCCAGTTGAGCTATGGACGTTGCGTTCTTGGATGCTCTCACCTTGTACTGTACGTCTCCCCAGTTGAGCAGGGGGATAGAGACCATTACTCCTACGTTCCACATGCCGGCAAATTCCCGTTGGAATCCGTTGAAGACGTGTGGGTTGGTTACAGAATAGCCTCCTATCAACGCCACTTTGGGCAGGTTGCCGGCTTTGAGCAGTCGGGTACTTTGTCTGCTCATGTCAACGGTGTTCTGCAGCAGGCGCAGTTCCGGCCGTGTCTCATTGTCAATGGTCAGACCGGCTGTCTGTGCCGTGGTGCCCTCACAGCCTATTGCTTTGTCCGTTTCGTCGCTCAGGGTGAATTCTTCTTCTAAAGGCAGTCCGCACAGTTGGCACAGCAACATTCTGGAGAGCGCAAGTCCGTTGTTGACTTGGGTCAGAGTCATTTCTGCCTCGTTGACCTTGACGGCAACGTTCAGACCCTCAGCCCTGGTGGCTACCCCTTCCTGAATCATCTTCTGAACGTCGTTGTCCAGTTTCCTGACCAGTTCCAGATAGCTTTCTGCCAGTCTCTGTTTATGTCTGAGCGAAACCACATTCCAGTAAGCCTGTTCGGTTTGGTAGAGTATGTCTTGTTTAGATGCTTCGCTGCTGTTTTCTGCCATTCTCTCGCTGATGTCTGCCATCTTGTTGGCTGCCATGATGCTGCCGCCCATGAACAGGGGTTGCATCAGCATGACGGTACCGGCAAACATGTGGCGCGTGTCGGTATGGAAAGCATCTACGATACCCTGTCCTTCAGCATTGAGTATGGCACCGACGGTGCCCGCCAGGGCTGGATTCTGACTGCCGATAATCTGCATCGCACCATCCCCCAGATGGGATAAGTGTTCCTTCTGTTCATCGTTGAGGATGGAAATCTCCCTGCTGGAATAGACATATGCGCCCAAAGCCTGAACGCGGGGCAGGTATTTTGTCCGTGCTGATTTCCGGAGGTTCCGTGCTGCCTCTTGCTTGATTTTGGAGGCGCTCAGTTGCTTGTTGTTCCTAATGGCCTTGGCTTTACAACTGTCCAGTGACAGAATGGTCTGGGCTTCCATTATATGGGGTAATAATGTAGCCAACAGGGCAGTGCCCAGCCATTTGTTGATAGAAAGAAGAGTCATATGATAACCATTTATAAGGTACGTGCGTCAGTCGAAAGTAAAGGCTTTGGAACCAATCATGTTTCCATCGGCAAAAATACTGATGGTATATTTACCCGCACTCAGGTATTCGGTGACATCCCAGTAGGTGGTGACGTTCACTTCCTCACCCGTATATTCCACTTTCTTCATCATGGAGTAGGCAATGTTCTTGCCCTCGTAGCTGAAGGTACCTTTCTTCAGAACGTCGTTGTTGGGCTTGGTGATGCGTACATAAAAGTCCTTGGTGCCGTTGCTGGCAGTGACGTTCTTGACCACGGTGAAGCTGACGACAATCTGCTTGCAGTCCTTCATCTTCTTGGCTTTTTTCTTGCTCGACTTGTTGATGCTCATGGTGATGTTGGTCGCATCGAGCTGTGCAGCGATGGCAACCTTCTCCGAGAGGGATGCTTTTTCGCTGTTCAGACCTTGAATCTGCTGTGTTGCCTGTTCGTACTGTCCTTTGATACGGTTGTTCTCCTCGGTCAGATTCTGGTTCAGTCTGTTCAGAGAGTCAATCTGCAGGACGTAACTCCTCAGCACCGCTCTGACGGTGGCAAGCTCTTTCTTGAGTCGGGCAATCTCGCGGGCATCGGAACTTTTCACGCGCTTCAGTTCTTCGAGCAACTGTTGGGTGCGCAGTTGTTCCTGGGAGAGTTGTTCCAAGATGGAGTCGTTGTTGATTTGCGTCTTCATCTCGCTGTATTGGCGTGCGAACTGTTCATATTCGTTTTCCATTTCTTTCTTGTCCAAGGCAGCCAGTTCCTGCATTTCCTTGTTTTCCTGCTGTTGCTTAGTGAGATTGACAAACAGGTAGGCCACTCCGCCAAGAAGCAGAATGATGACCAGAATGAGGGGAATAACAATCTTTTTGTTCATATATTTTCTTCAAGATGATTTGATGATACATTCATGGAGTTTTCTCATGCAAAATTAGTCCTTTTCATCGAAATGACAAAGAAAACAGGAAGGCAAAGTATGTAATCCAATCTTTTTTAAGATTAAAACGGAAAAATTGAACAAATTTTGTACCTTTTTCTTTCACATTCCTCATAAAAAATACCGAAATCCTTGTTTAATCATAGAAAAATATCTAAATTTGTAGGCATGAAAGTTAACTGTATTCATTGATTTATTGCCTATGAATCTTCTCCATCGCGTGGCAGACCTCTATATAGATGGTTTTCGCAATATGACTATCGGCCGTACCCTGTGGCTCGTCATATTGGTCAAACTGTTTATTATTTTCGCCATACTCAAGTTGTTTTTCTTTCCTAACTTTATCTCCTCTCATGCCGAGAAAGGGCATGAAGCTGAATTCGTGGCAGGAGAAGTGATGGATTTGCATGCAGAATAATTATTATCAAAATACCAATATTATGATCAACAACTTATTTCTAAACATCGATGCCAGTGCCGTAGACTGGGCGAGGGCGCAGTTTGCCCTCACAGCTATCTATCATTGGCTTTTCGTTCCGTTAACCCTTGGATTGGCCCTGATTATGGGTATCATGGAAACCTGTTATTACCGTACACGCAAGCGTTTCTGGAAAGACACTGCCATCTTCTGGCAGAAGCTTTTCGGTATCAATTTCGCGATGGGCGTTGCTACGGGTATCATCCTTGAGTTTGAGTTCGGTACCAACTGGAGCAACTATTCCTGGTTTGTGGGCGACATCTTTGGAGCCCCCTTGGCTATAGAGGGTATCGTGGCCTTCTTCATGGAGTCAACGTTCGTAGCGGTGATGTTCTTTGGATGGAAGAAGGTGTCTGCCGGATTCCATCTGGCATCGACATGGCTGACGGGTATAGGTGCCACGATGAGTGCCTGGTGGATATTGGTTGCCAATGCCTGGATGCAGAATCCGGTGGGCTGTACATTCAATCCCGACACGATGCGCAATGAGATGAGCTCTTTCCTGGAGGTAGCCCTCTCTCCCTTTGCCGTCAACAAGTTTTTCCACACAGTCACTTCGGCCTGGATTATCGGAGGCTTGTTTACCGTGGCTGTCGGATGCTATTATTTATATTGCAAGCGCGAGCAGCGTCTGTCGGTAGCCAGCATTAAGATTGGAGCTATTGTCGGTCTCGTGGCCTCGCTGCTGGCACTTCATAGCGGCGACCAGTCGGCCTATCAGGTAGCCCAAGTACAGCCCATGAAGCTGGCTGCCATGGAGGCACTCTATCAGGGCGGCAATGACCAGGCTCTGACCGGCATAGCGCTGGTCAATCCTTTCTCTCAGCCTGATTACGCCACGGAGGAAGAGCCGCCTCTGCGATTGGCTGCTCCCTATGCGCTCTCCTTCCTTGCAACACGTGACATCCATGGCTTTGTGCCCGGAATCAACGATTTGCTGAAGGGTGGATATACCCGTGCCGACGGTACCGTTGAACCCTCGGTTGACGAGAAGATACAGCGTGGTCGTCAGGCCATTGCCGACCTGAAGCAGTATCGTCAGCTGCGAGCTTCCCTTCGTGGAGAGACTCCCGATGCTGCCCAGTTGGCCTCTCTGGATGCCTTGCAGCAGTCTTTGCAGAAAAACATGCCCTTCTTTGGTTATGGCTATGTCAAAGACCATTCCCAGCTGGTACCCTATATCCCCATCTGTTTCTATGCATTCCGTGTGATGGTAGGTCTGGGCACCCTTTTCCTGCTCTTCTTTGTCGTTGTGCTGTTTGTCGTATACAAGCGCGACCTGTCCCAGTATCGTTGGCTTCTGCTTGCTGGCATGGTGATGTTGCCGCTGGGATATATTGCCAGTGAGAGCGGTTGGCTGGTTGCAGAGTTTGGCCGTCAGCCTTGGGCGATACAGGATATGCTGCCTACATGGGTAGGCGTGAGCAATGTGGGTTCGGGCAGCGTGATGCTTACCTTCTTCATCTTCCTCGCGCTTTTCACAACCCTATTGGCTGTAGAAATCAGCATTCTCTGGAAATCCATCCGCAAAGGTCCTGAGACAGAAAACAAATGAACATCATAGAACTTTAAATCCAAAATGATTATGACATACGAATGTTTGCAACAATATTGGTGGCTTCTTGTTTCGGTTCTGGGAGCCTTGTTGGTATTCCTGCTTTTTGTGCAGGGAGGTAACTCTCTGATTTTTAGTTTGGGAAAGACAGAAGAGGAGCGTAGGATTGTCATCAATTCTACCGGTCGAAAGTGGGAGTTCACTTTCACGACCCTGGTAACCTTTGGCGGAGCCTTTTTTGCATCCTTCCCCTTGTTTTACAGCACCAGTTTCGGCGGAGCCTACTGGCTGTGGATGATCATTCTTTTCTCGTTCGTACTGCAGGCAGTGAGCTATGAGTTTCAGAACAAGTTGGGCAATCTTCTCGGCACGCGCACCTTTCAGTGGTTCCTTGTCGTCAATGGCATTCTCGGTCCGCTCCTTTTAGGCGGAGCAGTAGCCACCTTCTTTAATGGCAGCAACTTTGTCATTTCCAAGGATAATCTCGTAGATGGTTTCGCCCAGCCTGTCATCAGCAGTTGGGCTAATGCTTCCCACGGACTCGATGCCCTGCTTGACCCATGGAATCTGATACTCGGTTTTGCAGTCTTCTTTCTTGCCCGCGTGTTGGGTATCTTATATATATTAAATAATGTGGACGATGAGAATATTCGCAGCCGTTGCAAGGCTCGTCTCTTGGGTTCAGCCGTACCCTTTGTGATATTCTTCGTCTCTTTCCTGGTTCGCACGCTTCTCAAAGACGGATATGCTTACGACCCGCAGACAGGTGTCATCATGATGGAGCCATACAAGTATCTGACCAACTTCATCACCCTGTGGTATCTGGCAGTTCTTCTGATAGTAGGTGTAGTCTTGGTGCTTTATGGTATCATCCACACCTTGCTGTGCAAGTCCAGTGTCAACGGAATATGGCCTACGGGCATAGGTGTCGTCCTGACGGTTTTGGCATTGCTGCTCAGTGTGGGATTGAATAATACTGCCTTCTATCCCTCCAATGCCGACCTGCAGTCGTCGCTGACCATAGCCAATGCCTGCAGCAGTGAGTTTACTCTTCGCACGATGGCATGGGTCAGTCTGTTCATTCCCTTTGTCTTGGCATATATCGTTTATGCCTGGCGTTCCATTGACAGCAGAAAGATTACCAAAGAAGAAATAGCCAAGGAAGAGGCTTACTGATATCCTTCCTCTGCTGACATCTCAAAGCGACTGCCATTTTTGATGGTAATGAAGGCACGGAGTCTGATACAACAATGAACTTTAAATATGTATATATCTGAATGAGAAAGATTGTGTTATCATTTGCCCTGATGATTGCAGGATGCAGTCTCGCTTGGGCACAGACGGTCGTAACATACACGACAACAGAGTATAACCCATGGGTGAAAGGAAAGGCGAGTCTCGCCAAGAAGGCTGTCGCCACGCCCCTGCTCACGGTCAATGGCAGTGAAAAGGGTGTTCCCTTCATGGCATGGGGGACAACGTTTAACGAGCTGGACTGGGATGCCTTCAATCTGCTGACACGTCAGGAGCAGGACGAGCTGATGCAGCGTCTCTTCGCGCCCGACGGTGACCTGCGCTTCACTCATGGACGAGTGTCGATGAATGCCAACGACTACTCGCGTTCTTGGTATAGCTGTGATGACGTGACGGGTGACTTGGGACTGAAATACTTCAATATCGAGCGCGACAAGCGCAACATCATCCCATTGGCAAGGGCTGCCCAGAGGTATTGCCCGCAGTTGCAGCTGTTCATGAGTCCATGGAGTCCGCCTGCCTGGATGAAGATAAACAACGACTATCCCGTTTCTCCCAGCGACTACAACACCATGGACCACCGACAGGCATACTTGCTCTATATGGACGACGGGCGACAGCTCAATCCCGACGAGATGCAACTGACGGGCAACCGCGACAAGGTGTTCCCCCGACGCTTGGCCCAGCAGGACTACTTCATCCAAGACCCGCGTTATCTCAGTTGTTATGCCGAGATGTTCTGTCGCTTCATCGACCTGTATGCCGAGCAGGGACTGCCCATCACCAAGGTGATGTATCAGAACGAGGCTTACTCATATACTCCCTATCCCGGATGTGCATGGACTGCCGAGGGCACTCTCCGTTTCAACAACGAGTATCTTGCTCCCGCATTGCGCAAGCGCCATCCCGAGGTGGAACTCTGGTTGGGCACCATCAACACCAACCGTCTTGACTATGTGGAGAAGATTCTCGACGACAAGACCCTTCAGAAGAATATCAAGGGTATAGGCACTCAGTGGGAATGTCGTAACAATCTGCCCGAGATGCGCAAGCGCTATCCCAACCATCGCTTTATGATGAGCGAGAGCGAGTGTGGCAATGGCAGTATGGACTGGAAGGCAGCCGAGCATACCTTCTTCCTCCTGTCGGACAACCTTGGCAACGGCTGCGACGAATACTACAACTGGAACTTCATCCTGACCGACAACGGACAGTCGCCTTGGGGGTGGCGTCAGAATGCCTTGGTGCAGGTGGACAGCAAGACGCGCAAGCCTCGATACACAGCCGAGTTTTATGCCTACAAGCATTTCAGCCATTTCATTGCCAGAGGTACGGAGATGATAGCCTATGCGGGTCGTGAATACAGTTCCACCCCCGTGACGGTCTTCCGCTCAGCTTCTTCCTACATCATTACTGCCGGCAACTTCACCGATGCTGCCACCACATTGACAGTAAACCTGCGTGGCAAATATCTCAACATGCCTTTGCATCCCCATTCATTCTCCACGTTTGTTGTGGCTCTGGCTCATTCTGCCAAATAAAAATTGTCACGACACCTGTTTTGTCACACTTGTTCCACGCTCTTTGTCACGGTCGCTCGATGAGCTTGTAACGGGTGTGACAAAGAGCGTGGAACGACCGTGATCACCATAGATAACAAAAACTATTCAAACTCCGATTCAAATT
>CAMAHD010000096.1 GCA_945834405.1 uncultured Prevotella sp.
CAAAGACACTTTCGGCTATCTCGAATTGTTGTATAAGCCAACTATGTAAAAAGATAAAGGGCAGCATCAAGTGTCCCTCTAACCCTTAGATTAACACAAAGATGTGGCTATACTGGCGGCGTCAAATGGACTTGGAGAACTATGGAAGTTAGCCTGCTTGGATATCGTGAGCGCTGACGAATGTTCGTTTGAGCGCAGTCAAAGATTCCGTTGAGCGCAGCCAAAGATTCGTTTGGGCGCAACCGTTTATCTGGCAACACGATTAACCTATATGGTGATGTTTGCCTTGCAATTCCACCCTCATCAGTCGTGAGCTCGCTACACTCCTTCTTAAATTGGGACACTCACCTGTCACCGTGTCCCTCACCTGTCACCGTGTCCCTTATCAAAAGATAGTGCAAAAAATCGATTACGCGAAGGAAAAGAAAGTATATTTTCTTTACTGAGTGTGAGATTTTTATCTAAATCGAAGACAATATCACGCATGATTGTCATTATTTCTTGGTAATGAATGTATATTCTTAATTCTTTTTCGTATCTTTGCACGATAATTTATACATACTAATCTCAGGTAATAATAGATTTCAATGAACAAACAACTAAAGAAGGTACTCGTCCTTGGTTCAGGTGCCCTGAAGATAGGACAGGCAGGCGAGTTTGACTATTCCGGCAGTCAGGCTCTCAAGGCTCTTCGTGAGGAAGGCATCAAGTCGGTGCTTGTCAATCCGAACGTTGCTACAATTCAAACGAGTGAAGGTATTGCGGACAAGGTTTATTTCTTGCCGGTCAATACTTTTTTTGTAACTGAAATCATCAAGAAGGAGCGTCCTGACGGCATCCTGCTCGCCTTTGGAGGTCAGACTGCCCTCAACTGCGGAACGGAGCTTTTCCTCAACGGAACCCTCAAGGAATATGGCGTTGAGGTGCTCGGCACCAGTGTAGAGGCAATCATGAACACCGAAGACCGCGACCTCTTTGTCAAGGAACTCGGCAAGATAGACCTCAAGGTACCCGTGTCACAGGCATGCGAAACCCTGGAGGATGCAGTTGCTACTGCTCGTCGTATCGGCTATCCTATCATGATACGCTCTGCCTACGCTCTCGGAGGTCTTGGCTCGGGTGTATGCCCAGACGAGGAAACCTTTGTCAAGATAGCGGAGTCTGCCTTCACCTTCGCCCCGCAGGTGCTCGTGGAGGAGAGTCTCAAGGGATGGAAGGAGATAGAGTTTGAGGTCATCCGCGATGCCAATGACCACTGCTTCACCGTTGCCTCCATGGAGAACTTCGACCCCCTCGGCATACACACCGGAGAGTCTATCGTGGTGGCTCCTACCTGCTCCCTGACAGACGAACAGGTGAAGATGTTGCAGGAGATTGCTATCCGCTGTGTGCGCCACCTCAATATCGTGGGTGAGTGTAACATACAGTATGCTTTCAATGCCGAGACCAACGACTACCGTATTATCGAGATTAACGCTCGACTCAGCCGTTCTTCCGCACTCGCTTCCAAGGCTACGGGCTATCCCCTTGCCTTCGTCGCTGCCAAGATAGCCCTGGGCTACACCCTTGACCAGATTGGCGAGATGGGCACTACCAACTCTGCCTATGTGGCTCCTTCGCTCGACTATCTTATCTGCAAGATACCACGCTGGGACCTCACCAAGTTTGCCGGCGTGAGCCGCAAGATTGGCTCCAGCATGAAGTCGGTGGGAGAAATCATGTCTATCGGACGTACCTTCGAGGAACTGATACAGAAGGGTCTCCGTATGATAGGACAGGGTATGCACGGCTTCGTAGGCAACGACCATACCAAGTTTGACAATCTCGACGAAGAACTCTCTAACCCTACAGACCTGCGCATCTTTGCCATGGCACAGGCTTTGGAGGAGGGCTATACCATCGAACGCATATACGAGCTGACGAAGATAGACCCTTGGTTTATCGGCAAACTCAAGAATATCGTTGACTACAAGCACAAACTCGAAACCTACAACGACATCAAAGAGGTGCCGGCAGACGTTATCCGCGAGGCTAAGATTCTCGGTTTCTCTGACTTCCAGATAGCACGCTTCGTACTCAAATGCACTTCGGGCAACATGGAGAAGGAGAATCTTGCCGTGCGCAACTACCGCAAGAAGCTCGGCATTCTGCCTGCCGTCAAGCGCATTCCTACCGTGGCAAGCGAGCATCCCGACCTGACCAACTATCTCTACATGACCTACGCCGTAGAGGGATATGACGTCAACTATTATAATAATGAGAAGTCGGTAGTCGTTCTGGGGTCCGGTGCATACCGCATCGGCTCATCCGTAGAGTTTGACTGGTGTTCGGTCAATGCCATCACTACGGCTCGCAAGCTGGGCTACAAGAGCATCATGATCAACTATAACCCCGAGACGGTATCTACCGACTACGACATGTGCGACCGTCTCTACTTTGACGAACTCTCCTTCGAGCGTGTGCTCGATGTCATCGATTTGGAGAATCCTCGCGGTGTCATCGTCTCTGTGGGAGGACAGATACCTAACAACCTCGCCATGAAGCTCTATCGCCAGAGCGTGCCCATCCTCGGTACGTCGCCCATCAGCATCGACCGCGCCGAGAACCGCAACAAGTTCTCTGCCATGCTCGACCAGCTGGGCATAGACCAGCCGCAGTGGAGTGCGCTGACCAGCATGGACGATGTGAAGACTTTTGTAGACAGAGTAGGTTTCCCCGTGCTCGTGCGTCCGTCGTATGTCCTTTCTGGTGCTGCCATGAACGTCTGCTACGACTACGAAGAGCTGGAACGGTTCCTCCAGATGGCAAGCGAGGTCAGCAAGGAATATCCTGTGGTCATCTCGCAGTTCATGACCGAAACCAACGAGATTGAGTTTGATGCCGTTGCACAGAATGGTGAGGTGGTAGAATATGCCATCTCTGAGCATGTGGAGTATGCCGGAGTACACTCTGGCGATGCCACCATGGTTTTCCCTGCCCAGCAGATAAGCTTCGCCACCGTAAGGCAAATCAAGAAGATCAGCCGTGCCATAGCCAAGGAGCTCAACATCTCCGGCCCGTTCAACATCCAGTTCCTTGCCAAGGGACGCGACGTGAAGGTTATCGAGTGTAACCTCCGTGCCTCGCGCTCCTTCCCCTTCGTCAGCAAGGTGCTCAAGACCAACTTCATCGACACTGCCACACGCATCATGCTGGACGCTCCATACACCAAGCCCGACAAGAGCGAGTTTGACATCGACCGCATGGGCGTCAAGGCAAGTCAGTTCTCGTTCGCACGTCTGCAGAACGCTGACCCCGTACTCGGCGTAGACATGAGTTCGACAGGAGAAGTAGGCTGCATGGGCGACTCCTATGAGGAGGCTCTGCTCAACTCGCTCATCGCCACAGGCTACAAGATTCCGTCCAAGGACAAGGCTGTCATGATTTCTTCCGGCGGCACCAAGGAGAAGGTAGCCATGCTCGATGCAGCACGTGCCCTCGTGTCAAAGGGCTATACCATCTGCGCCAGTGAAGGCACTGCCAAGTTCCTCAACGAGAATGGGGTTAAGGCTACTTCCGTGGCATGGCCCGACGAGGAGAACAGCGACAAGGAGAATGTCATGCAGATGATTGCCGACCACAAGTTCGACCTCATCGTCAACATACCCAAGAACCACAGCAAGCGTGAGCTTACCAACGGCTATCGCATCCGCCGTGGAGCCATCGACCACAATATTCCTCTCATCACCAATGCCCGTCTCGCTTCGGCATTCATCGAAGCATTCTGCGAGATAGGTATGAGTGACCTCCAGATCAAGAGCTGGCAGGAATACGAGTAATAATATGCTTTCCTCCGTTCATGCCCGTCGTGCGTGAACGGAGGAAAGCTCATTTATCTCCTTCAAAATGCCTTTTGTTCTGTTCAAAACTACAGGTATTCAGTTTTGAACCTACCTTAACTCCCTACCAGATTATCCTCGCTGTCTTCGTATTTCTCCGTTTTGAAAAAGATGCGGGAAATACCTTTCATCTGAATCTGGGCACGTTTGAGCAGACTCGCAAAGAGCGAGCCGTTGCCTAATGTACCGTAACCCGTCACGGGCCGTGCCTGACGGTTGCGGACAAAGGCTATCCTGCCATATTTCTTCAGAGCGAGTGCCAAGGAGCCGTCTTCACCTCGCCGTATGTCCGTACGGATTTGCTCTTGGCGGGCATAGGTGGCATTGAAGGCAAACACCATGCCGCGGATGCAGAGCTCAGGGCGCTTGAAGTGCTGGACAAAAAGAAAGGTGTCGCGGATGAACTCAAAGACTTTCAGTCCCCAGTAAGAGTGATGCGCATCGGGATAATAACTCCAGAAAGCACCTACGCACGAGACCTCTTTTTTCTGTAATGTCTGCATGAGGATGTCGACATAGAGTGGGGGATAGAAGGTGTCGGCATCGATGAAGAAATGGTATTGACCGCGTGAATGGTCCAGTCCGCATTGTCGGGCATAGCCGGGACTTTTGCGCTGTTCGTTGAAGTAGGGGATGCCAAAGGCTTGATAAACCTGCTCCGTCTCGTCGCAGGAATGGTTGTTAACCCCCAGTATCTCCAGGGGGTAGACCGACTGCAGTTCGCTGAGCGACCAGAGGCAGGCAGACAGACGCTTCGCCTCGTTGTAGGCGATGACGACTACCGAAACCAAGGGCTCCGGACTCTGCATCGATGCCAGCCTGCTGCGTGTGCTCTCGATGATGTCTGAGGGCACCTCGTCGAAGGGCTTGTCATAAATCGATAGATATTTACTGTACCATGACATGCGGTGAGGAGCTATTCGTTGAGGTAGCTGTCTTTGAATCCCAGGAAATAGAGCACACCGTCCAGACCGATGGTGTTGATGGATTGTTTGGCATTGGCCTGAACCCTTGGCTTGGCATGGAAGGCTATACCCAGTCCGGCTTCAGATATCATCGGCAGGTCGTTGGCTCCATCGCCTACGGCAATGGTCTGTGCCAGATTGACCTTCTCTACTTGGGCAATGAGCTTCAGCAGTTCGGCTTTGCGGTGACCGTCCACAATCTCGCCCACATAGTTGCCCGTCAGTTTGCCATTGTCGTCTATCTCCAACTCGTTGGCATACATGTAGTCGATGTTGTACTTGCGTTGCAGGTATTCGCCAAAATAGGTGAATCCTCCGCTCAGGATGGCAATCTTGTAGCCATAGCGTTTCAGTACAGACATCAGACGGTCAACACCCTCGGTGATGGGCATACGCTCTGCGATGGTCTTCATCACACTTACGTCGAGTCCTTTCAGCAGTGCCACCCTTTCCTTGAAGCTCTCCTTGAAGTCTATTTCGCCTCTCATGGCTCTTTCGGTGATGGCTTTCACCTGCTCGCCGACACCGGCTTCGGTCGCCAGTTCGTCGATACACTCTGTCTGGATGAGGGTGGAGTCCATATCGAAACAGATCAGTCGGCGCATACGTCTGAACATGTTGTCACGCTGGATGGAGAAGTCAAACTCCATCTCTGCCGACAGCTGCATCAGCTCCGACTGCATGTCTGCCTGACTGTTGGGGGTGCCTCGGAGGGAGAACTCGATACATGCGCGCACGTTCTTTTCGGGGTGCTTGATGCTCTGGCGTCCCGTCAGGCGACGGATGGAGTCGATGTTCAGACCCTGGTTGCGGATGACCTTGGCTGCTGCGGCTATCTGTTTGGCAGACAGGCTGCGTCCGATGACGGTGAGGATATATCTGTTCTTGCCTTGCTGGCTGACCCATTCTTCGTACTGGTCATCTCCGATGGGGGAGAAGTCGATGTTGATGTTCAGCTCGGTAGCTTTGAAAAGCAGTTCCTTCATAACCTGTCCCGATGTCTGTTCGTTGATGCGAAACAGGATGCCGAGCGAGAGGGTACTATGTATGTCTGCCTGTCCGATGTCCAGAATCTGAGCGTCATGACGGGCAAGAATCTCCATCATTGAGGCTGTTACACCCGGACGGTCCTGTCCGGCGATGCCCACTAATATCTGTTCTTCCATGAGTGATATATGTTGAAGGGTTATTGATTAATGCCGTATTTCTGTCTGTAGGCAAGAGGGGTGATGCGGAAACGGTGGTAGAAGCCCGAGATGAAGTAGTTGGGCGAATCGAAACCGCAGGCGAGGGCTATCTCCGTGATGCCCATCGTGCTTTCGGTCAACAGAGCCTGAGAGCGGTCGAGCATGATGGCATAAGCCAAGGAACGGGGATTCTTGTTGATGTTCTTGGACAGGAGGGTGAAGAATTCCTCTTCCTTGACTCCTGCCTTGCGTGCCAGTTTCTTGATGCTTATATCCTTGTTGTTCAGCGTGATGATAGGAATGATGGCAAGCATCATCTTGATGAAGGATTCGTCCAGACTGGCATCCTTGGCGAGGTCTTCCTCTACGTTGTTGTCGAAAGTGGGACGCAGAGAGTCATGCTTCATGGAGAGGGTACGGTCGATGTATGACTTGATGCGTTTCAGCACTTCCACTTCTTTGGTATTCCTGATGGTCTCGCGACGGAAGTTGCGGTTGTAGGCAACGATGTTCAGGAAGCCCAAGAGCATGATGAGCACAATCAGGAATACCTGCAGACCCGTCGTCTTCCACCACGGCTCGTTGATGGTGATGGTGACAATGGTGGGACTGGACTTCCACTCGTAGGGGAACATGGATGCTTGTACCTCCACCTTGTAATCGCCGGGGGGCAATGCCAGCAAGGGCAGGTGGAGCACACCGCTCCTGTCTACCAAGCCACGGGAGTTGGAGATAGACAGAACCTTCCAGTCGTTCCAGGCACTCTTGGCTCCCGTCACACGTACACGATAGTAGGTCTGCTGGGGACGGAAATAGTTGAAACTGGAGAAGGTGAGGTTGATGGAGTTCATGTCGTCATCCAGTTCCAGATGGTCACGGTGGCTGGAAATGTTGTCGATGACGATACCGTTGGACTTCATCTCGTTGGAGATGAACGAACCGTTGATCATCAGTCGGGTCATCTTGGGTCTCAGCAACATGCTGGTAGACTCAAGCATGGTGAAATTCTTGGGATTGAATGCCACCACATGGTCGATGGCAATCATGACGATGGTGCCATCGGCTGTCTTCATCACTCTGCCATTGTCGAACATCTCGGCTGGTACATTGTCGCGGTCGTTGTAACAGCTGATGTATTTCACATGTTTGTTTCGGATAACCAGACAGGCGATACCATAGCTGGTGCTGATCCATATATTGTTCATGTCGTCTTCAATGATGGAGTGAATCACCTCGTTGGTCAGTCCGTCTTTATATTGGAAGGTCTTGTCGGGACGGGACGCATTGGGATTCTTGAAAAGCAGCAGTCCCGTCTGTGTGCCTACCCATTTCCATCCTCGGCTGTCTTCATAGATACAGTTGACGCCGCGCTTCATGCCGCTGGGCGAGGTGATGTTGCGTCTGTCCATCTCCTTGGCATATTCTATAGCCTTGGGGTCAGTCCAGGGATAGGAGATGAAGGGCGAGGTGATGGGTTTGCTGTACATCAGACCTCTCTTTTCCGTTCCGATCCAGATGCCGCCCTGATGGTCAAAACAAATGGTGTTGATGTCGGTAAGCAGTCGTTTGCCGCTCAGCAGTTTCAGTTCTTGCGTATGTTCAAAGTTCTTGGTGCTACAGTCGTAGGTCCAGTAGCCGTATGCAGAGGCAATGTAGAGCATGTTGTTGCGTATCGCCATGTTGTTCAGGCTGTAGTCAACGCGCATCAGCTCGGTCCATGTCTTCTTTTCCACGTCAAAATACTGGAGGATAGCTTGGTTTTTGCCATTGCGTATCTGGAAGAACCCGTTGAGATAGGGACATAATACGGAGGAGGAGTTGAATTTGTTTTCGTCTTCCTTGCTGTAGGATGAGAGGGTATACAGGGCTTTGCCTGTCTTCAGGTCATAGCTTGCCACCTCGCCATTGTCATAAAAAAGCAGCAGCTGACCGTTGCACTGCTCTACGTCCTGCAGGTTGAGTGTCGGTGACAGCTTGATACGGTAGGATGAGCCTTTGTGGGTCAGTTGTCCTTCCGTTACAATCCACAGTATTCCTTTGGAACAGACAAAGATGTCTTCTATCTCCTTGGTCATGCCCGCCACCTTGAACACGGAGTCCAGATTGGAAACGACATCCTCTTTCTTCATGTCGATACATGCCACTTCGTAGCGGTGTTTCAGCCATAGCCTTTCTTCACGGTCGCAATACAGGTGATAGTTACCCCGATAGTTGGACAGCCGGTAACGGTTCTGGTTGGAGGCATTGATGCTCTTGAAGGTAACGCCATCGTAGAAATTGATGTTGCCAATGGTAGATATCGCCATTCTGCCATCGGGCAGGCTTAGGATGGTCTGCGCACTGTTGTCTGCCAAACCATGTGCTGCATTAATCTCCTTAAAAAGGTGGTTGTCTGCGCTGACGCGAAGGCAGACAGAGCAGATGAAAGAGATTAAAATAAGGTATATTTCTTTTAATGGTTTTTTCATGTTAGACATCATCAGTACATACGATATGCAAAGGTAGAAAAAAAACATTTATCGACAAATAAAAAACAAAAAAAAATATTGAGAATGTTTCTTGCTAAGAATAAACACTCTCAATATTCCTTGATTAAGTCAAACAGTCGAGGTGACAGGACTCGAACCTGCGACAGCCTGGTCCCAAACCAGGAACGCTACCAACTGCGCTACACCTCGTAAAGATGGTCTCTCAGCAGAGGCTGAAAGACCTCTCTTTTTATTTGCGGTTGCAAAGGTACATAAAAATCATGAACCCTGCAAATTTTTTCAGATATTTATTTGATAATACCCTGTTCTTTGAAGATTTTTGTCAGTGCCTGTACGCCACGCTCCACCTCTTCTTCGGTATGGGTGGCCATCAAGGCAAAGCGGACAAGGGTGTCTTGGGGTGCACAAGCGGGAGGTATGACAGGGTTGATGAACACGCCGGCATCGAAGGCGAGCTTGGTCACCATGAAGGTCTTGTCGATGTCGTGAACATAGAGCGGAATGATGGGGCTTTCTGTCTCTCCAATCTCAAAACCTTCCTCGCGGAAACGCTTCAATGCGTAGTTGGTTACCTTCCAGAGATGTTCAATGCGCTCGGGTTCCTTCTTCAGGATGTGCAACGCTTCGAGGGCTGCAGCGGTGGCTGCGGGGGTATTGGATGCACTGAAGATATAGGTGCGGCAGGTGTGACGAAGGAAGTTGATGGTGTCTTTGTCTCCGGCGATAAAGCCGCCGATACTTGCCATGGACTTCGAGAAGGTACCCATAATCAGATCCACCTCGTCTGTCAGACCGAAATGGTCGCATACACCGCGGCCTTCCTTGCCGAAAACGCCCAATCCATGAGCTTCGTCCACCATGACAGAGCAGTTGTACTTATGCTTCAGGGCAATGATTTCCGGGAGTTTTGCCAAGTCGCCTTCCATAGAGAAAACGCCATCGACAACAATCAGCTTGACAGCCTCGTAAGGAAGAGTCTTGAGGATGTTCTCCAGGTCTTCCATGTCGTTGTGCTTGTAGTGCAGCTGTTTGGCAAAGGAAAGGCGACGGCCGTCAACGATGCTTGCGTGGTCGCGATCATCACAGATGATATAGTCACCACGCCCAACCACCATGGCGATGACACCAGCGTTAACTGAGAAGCCGGTCGAGAAGCAAAGGGTTTCGTCCTTGCCCACAAACTCGGCAAGTTCTTTCTCCAACTGAATGTGCAGGTCAAGGGTTCCGTTGAGGAAACGGCTTCCGGCACAACCGGAACCATAGCGCTCCAAGGCTTCCTGGGCGGCCTTGATGACACGCTCGTCACCCGTCAGGCCGGTATAAGCATTAGAACCAAACATCAGAACCTTATGGCCTTCCATGTCTACTTCTGTGCCTTGTTTGCTGGTAATGGCGCGGAAGTAAGGATAAACGCCAGCCTCCATAAATTTCTGAGGCTCACGATAATTTTTGTATCTTTCTTGTAATTGTCCCATTGTTTATTAATAGGTGTAGATAGTCTACTTTATTCAATTAGGCTGCAAAGTTACATAAAAATTACAAAATAACAGCATGTTTTGGTAATAATTCTTCATTTTAGCTATTTTTATGCTACTGACATAAGACAAATCCAAACGAATTGTGTATTTTTGCAGTTATGAACAAGAAGACTGCCATATTCATCATGAATCCACGGTCGGGCACGCATGGAAAGGGAGAGATTCCCAAACTCATTGCCCAGCATCTCGACAAGGAGATTTTCGATTACCGTGTGGAAACTACGCGATATGCCGGACATGCTGCGGAGCTTGCCCTCAGCTGTGTCGAGCAGAACGTGGATGTTGTAGTGGCTGTCGGTGGAGATGGTACGATTAATGAGGTGGCTCGCTCCTTGGTCCACTCCAACACAGCGCTTGGTATCATTCCCTGCGGGTCGGGCAACGGACTGGCGAGACATCTCTGTATTCCCATGGATGTTGCCAAGGCTATTGGGGTTATCAACCATTGCAAGATTGAGCAACTCGACTATGGAGTCATCAATAACCTGCCCTTCTTTTGTACCTGTGGCATGGGGTTTGATGCCTTCATCAGTCTGAAATTTGCAGAAGCCGGCAAACGTGGACCTATCACTTATATCGAGAACGTATTGCGGGAGGGACTCAAGTACAAGCCCGAGACTTACGAGGTGGTGGATGAAACGGGTGCCAAACGATATAAAGCATTCCTCATTGCCTGTGCCAATGCGTCACAGTATGGCAATAATGCTTATATCGCTCCCAAGGCGACGATGACAGACGGACTGATGGATGTCATCATCATGGAACCCTTCACTGCCTTTGATGCACCGCAGATCAGTATCGACCTCATCAATAAGACGCTCGACAAGAATTCAAAAATCAAGACCTTCCGGGCTAAACGCATCCATATTCACCGTTCTTCACCGGGAGCCATCCATTTTGACGGCGACCCAACGATGACGGGGGTAGATGTAGATGTGCATATCGAGGAAAAGGGAATCAAGATTATCACCAATCCCTTGGTAACGGAAGACCATCGACAGCCTAACGTACTGCTCAATGCTTTCTCAGACCTCTTCAATAACATTAACAATGTGCGGGAGGATGTAGAAAAGCAGGGACGCCGCATCCAAGCTATCAACAAAGTACTGTTGCGAAAACTGAC